>NZ_JBPQTS010000008.1:0-75611 GCF_051386455.1 Streptomyces sp. URMC 124 | reverse complement strand
GCCCCCGGCCCCGGACCCACGACGCACCGGCAGCAGCAGCCTCGCACGCGGCCACCAGCTCCTGGCCGCGCTCCAGCACCCCCTCCGGCAGCCCCACCGTCCCCGAAGCCAGGGCGATCAGGTCCACCCGGGCCCCCAGCCCCTCGGCGAAGGCCTCCAGACCGGCCCGGTCCTCCTCCGACCGCATGTCGACCAGCGCAACCACCACGTACCGCGCCCGCGGGAACCGCGCGTGCAGCGCCGCGATCGTGTTCAGAACCGTCCGCCCCGTGGAGAACTCGTCGTCCACGAGCACGAGCGGCCCGTCGCCCTCCAGCAGCCGCGGATCCTCCGGCAGCAGCAGGTGGGACGTGGCGTGGCTGTGCTCCTCCTCGAACCCGCCGACGGGTGCGACCCCCGCCACGGCCCGCCGCGTCGAGTGCAGGTACGGGGCGAGCCCCAGCCCGTCGGCGACGGCGTGCCCCAGCCCCGTAGCGGTCTCGGCGTACCCCAGGACGACGGCCCGCGCCGCCTCCTCCTCGCCCAGCAAGACCCGCACGCGCCGCCCGAGCCCGGCCCCGGCTTCGTACACCTCCGCGGGCCGCGCGGGCACGTGCTTGCCCAGCACGTTCGAGACGAGCAGATGCGCCCGCTTCGGATTCCTCCTCAGGGCGAGTCCCAGAAGCTCCGCCAGCCGGGCGTCACCCTCCAGGGCGACCCCGAGTCGCTCGGCAACCCACTCGCCGGACCACACCCCGCTCACGCCCCCGCCCCCACGCTCGCCGCCAGCAGCTCCACAAAGCTCACGTCCTCCCGCGCGACGCCGAACACCTCGGCGCGCAGCATGATCCGCTCGGCCCAGGCCCGGTGCGGCTTCACTTCGTTCATCTTGTTCGTGTAGGCGGACCGCAGCACTCCGCCGCCGTCGCGCTCCGGCCGCAGGATGTCCTGGGCGTCGCTGAACTCCTCGTGGCTGACCACGGACAGCGCGTGCACGGGGGCGACGTGCGAGGGGTGGATGCACGTCTTGCCCTGGAGCCCGTTCGCCCGGTCGAGCTGGATCTCGCGCAGGAGCCCGTCCATGTCGTGCTGGATGAGGGCGGTGCGCAGCTCCTCCGCGGGCCCGGCGAAGGGCGTGCGCCGCAGCTGCGGCTTGAACATCCGCTCGTGCTGTCTGAAGTACTCCCACACGGGCCCGGTGACGGTGAACCCGCTGCCGTCGGCGCGCCCCAGCACGTTCACGACGTCGGCGATCACGGAGGCGACGATCTGGACGTCGTACGCGGTCATGTCGGGCGCGCGGCGCAGCCCGTACGCGGAGCAGAAGTCGGTGACGCCGAGCCGCAGGGCGAGCACCCGCTCGCGGTACTTCTCGACGGTGCGGGCGATCCCGGCGAGGGCCTCGCGGCGCGTCTCCAGGTGCAGCAGCTCGGGCGATTCGAGGACGGGCATGGCGAACAGCCGCTGCCCGCAGGCCGCTTCGGCCTCGGTGAGGGCCTCCAGGAAGGGCACGCCCCGCTCTTCGGTGAACTTCGGCAGGACGAAGCCGGAGAGCAGCCGGACGGAGGGCCCGAGGCGCCGCACGAGATCGGTGATCTGAGCGGGCTCGCGCACGCGAATGAACAGCAGCGGAACCGCACCACCGCCACCCGCGCCAGCGCCACGGCTACCGCCACCGCCACCGCCACCGCCACCGCCACCCGCACCGTCCAGCACGGCGAACTGCCGGACGAGGTTCTCCTCGGCGGGAACGACGTCCTGGTCGCCTATGGAGTCCTCCAGGCACAGCACCATGGACACGACACCCCGCTCGGCCTGCTTGGCGACGTCCGCCGCGAGGGTCGGCCGCGTAGCGGGGCTGTAGAGCGTGGCACCGAGGGCGACGGAGAGCGTGCGGGCGGGGGAGCCGGCGTCGAAGGCGACCGGCTCCCGGTGGAACAGTCCATTCCGCACTGAGGGTGCAAGGTGTTGGAAATGCCTCATTACTCTCCCCGTGGGCCAGACCTCCCACCGGCTCGTCCGGGCAGAAGTGTGGCCGATTATCGTACGTCCGGCGACGGGTCAAGAGTTCCCCAAATGCATGAAAATCTGGGGCCCCGTATGGGTCCCCGAAGTGTCGGCCCGGGGAGCCCGCGGGTGCGCCGTGTGCCGGTTTCGTGATCGTCGCCACCGCCGCCGACCCCTGCGTTGTCCCCCGCAGCCGCGGGAGGGCAGGATTGCGGACATGACGCACGCCATGCTGAAGGGGTCGAACATCCCGCTGGACGCCCGCACGGTGCGGGCGGTACTGCGCTGGACCCCCGGCCCGGGCGTCCCGGACGTGGATGCCTCCGCCCTGCTCGTGGGCGAGGAGGGCCGCGTCCGCACGGACGAGGACTTCGTCTTCTACAACCAGCCCCGCCACCCCTCCGGCGCCGTCCGCCACCTGCCCAAGAAACGACTGGTCGAGGGCTTGACGGATGCGATCGAGACAGACCTGGCCGCACTGGAGCCGTCGGTGCAGCGCGTCGTACTGGCCGCTTCGGCGGACGGCGGCGACTTCGGCCAGGTGCGGGACCTGTGCGTCCTGGTCTACGACGCGGCGGCGGTCCCGGCGGGGCAGCCCGGGGAGCCGCTCGCCCTCTTCGAGGTCCAGCCGGAGACGGGCTCCGAGACCGCGATGATCTGCGGGGAGCTCTACCGGCGCGGGGACGGCTGGAAGTTCCGGGCCCTGGGGCAGGGGTACGCGTCGGGGCTGGTCGGGCTGGCCACGGAGTTCGGGATCTCGGTCGACGAATCCGAGGGCTCGCCGGCGCCCGAGCCGGCCCCGGCGCCCACGGCCACGCCCACGCCGGAGCCGGCACCCGCACCCGCCCCCGAGCCGGCGCCGCAGCCCCAGCCGCAGCCGCAGCCGCAGCCGGGGTACGGGTACCCGCCGCCGCCCCCGATGCCGCCGGTGGCCCCCGCGCCGCAGCCGCAGGCGCCGCAGCCGGCGTACGGCTATCCGCAGCAGCCCGCGCCCGCGGGCGGGCCGTCGTACGGGTACCCCCCGGCCTACCGGCCGGTGCCGGATCCGTCCTTCCGGCTGCCGCCGCAGGGCCCGCAGTTCCTCCCGAACCGCTGACCGCGGCACCGCCCCGGGGCTCTGCCCCGGACCCCGGTCCTCAAGCGCCGGACGGCTGAATCTTTAAGGGGACGGCCCCGCAAGGGGCCGTCACACCTTCGTCTTGTACGCCCGCCCCCACTGCAGGCCCCACCCGTACAGGCGATCCAGCTCCGCCTGGAACCCGTACACGTACTTCATCTCGCGCCGCAGGATGATGTCGCCCTTGACGTTCTCCAGCATCACCACGGCGCACGACCGCGCCTCCGGCGCGCGCTCCTCCAGGGCGATCTCGATCCGGGGGCCGTTGCCCGGGTAGAGCGTGACGAGGGCGTGCGTACGGTCGAACGCCGGGGTGCCGTCGTAGATGTAGACGAAGATCAGCAGTCGCTTGATCTCGGCGCGGTGGTCCATGTTGATGTAGATCGTCTCGCCGGACCCGGAGCCGAACCTGTCGTCGCCGCTCAGCTGGACGTACGGCGGGCTGTTGATGCTGCCCAGTATGTTCCCGAGGGGCTGCACCACGCCTTTGGCGCCGTCCTGGAGCTCGTACATGCAGGCGAGGTCGAGGTCGACGTTCACCATGGCCGGGCCCTGCGCCTGCACCATCTCGGGCCGGAACTTGCGCATCGGGTGCCGCAGGCCCTCGACGCGGCCGGGCCGGTCGCCGAAGTCCGAGGTGCGCATCCGCCAGGAGAGGTTGACCCGCAGATTGCCGGTGACCGCTCCTTGTTTGGTGAGCGAGAACGAGGGATGACGCTTGGTCAGCTCGACGGCCCCATTGGTGCCGCCGAAGTCGAGCTGCTGCGCGGCCGCGCGCCCCCAGTTGCCGAAGAACCTGTCCCAGACCGCCATGAGAACCCCACCCCTTTTGTTGCACATTCCCGCTCAACTGCCGCGGGGCGGCCGTGAGGTGAGCCTCACGACCGCCCCGCTGAGAGCGTTCCTCAAATGTGCCAGGGTCACACCCCGGAAGGGGTCACGCCCTGGAAAGGGTGGGTCACACCCCGGTGACGGGTCACACCCCGGAAGCGACTTCCGCCTTGGCACCGGAGTCGCCGCCGCCCGCCGCTTCCTTGCGGTTGCGCATCACGGAGGACAGGAACGACAGGCCGATGAGGACGACACCGATGAGACCGGTGACGACCTCGGGGATCTCGTACTTGATGCTGATCAGCAGGATGACCGCGAGCGCACCGATGGCGTAGTGCGCGCCGTGCTCGAGATAGACGTAGTCGTCCAGGGTCCCCTTGCGGACGAGGAAGACCGTCAGGGACCGGATGTACATGGCGCCGATGCCGAGGCCGAGGGCCATCACGAAGATGTCGTTGGTGATGGCGAAGGCGCCGATGACACCGTCGAAGGAGAAGGACGCGTCGATGACCTCGAGGTAGAGGAACATGAAGAAGGCGGCCTTGCCGGCGAGGCCGACGGCCGAGCCGCCGCCCTGCTTCCCGGCGGGCGCCGCGTCCTTCGCGGCCTCGGCCTCCTCCTCGGCTTCCTCTTCCTCCTCTTCGAGGCGGTTCTCGAAGTATTCGGAGATTCCGCCGACGACCAGGTAGGTGATCAGACCGCCGATTCCGGCGAGCAGGACCGTGCTGGCCTTGTCGATCGTGCCCTCGCCGTCGTGGACGGGGACGGCGGTGGCAAAGGTCGTGGCGGCGATGATCAGCACGACCAGCGAGACGACGATGGAGAGGGTCTCCAGCTTGCCGAGCTTGGCGAGCGGCTTCTCCAGCCAGGCGAGCCACTTGATGTCCCGGTCCTCGAAGATGAAGTCCAGGAAGATCATCAGCAGGAACATGCCACCGAACGCGGCGATGGCCGGGTGGGCGCTGGTGACCAGCGCCTCGTACCGGTCGTGATCCTGAATGGCGACCTTGACCGCTTCGATCGGTCCCAGCTTCGCCGTGATGGCGACGATGACGACCGGGAACACCAGCCTCATGCCGAAGACGGCGATGAGGATGCCCAGGGTCAGGAACATCTTCTGCCAGAAGGGGTTCATCTTCCGGAGGATTCCGGCGTTGATGACCGCGTTGTCGAACGAGAGCGAGATCTCGAGGACGGACAGTATCGCGACGATCGCGAGCCCCTGCCACCCCCAGAGGACACCGGCCAGGGCCAGTCCGGCCGCCGTGATGGCGAACGACCAACCAAAGGTTTTCAGGAGCACTGGCTACCCAATCCTTCGTTATGGGGTTTCCCCCGCGCCGTGCGCGGCTTTACGAAACGTTGACCCCGAAGTCTAGGGCGATGCCGCGCAGGCCCGACGCGTACCCCTGTCCCACCGCTCGGAACTTCCACTCGCCGCCGTAGCGGTAGACCTCGCCGAAGATCATTGCGGTCTCGCTGGAGGCGTCCTCGCTGAGGTCGTAGCGGGCGAGCTCGCTGCCGTCGGCCTGGTTCACCACGCGGATGTAGGCGTTGCTGACCTGGCCGAAGCTCTGGCCGCGGACGTCGGCGTCATGGATGCTGACCGGGAAGACGATCTTGTCGCAGGCGGCCGGGACCCGGCTGAGGTCGACCAGGATCGTCTCGTCGTCGCCGTCCCCCTCACCGGTGAGATTGTCGCCGGTGTGTTCGACGGAGCCCTCGGGGCTCTTGAGGTTGTTGTAGAAGACGAAGTACTCGTCGCCGAGCACGCGGCCCGTGGCGCACAACAGGGCGCTGGCGTCGAGGTCGAAGGGGGCTCCGGTGGTGGAGCGCGCGTCCCAGCCGAGACCGACGGTCACATTGGTGAGGTTGGGTGCGGCCTTGGAGAGGGAGACGTTGCCTCCCTTGGCGAGCGTGACGCCCATGATCTTGTTTCCTCCCCGGTCGAGATCCGGCGCCCCGCGGACGGCGGGGGCACCGTGCACGTCCGGCGCCGCACTCCCGGGAAGCGGGGGTGCGGCGCCGGACGCGGGATGGCCTGTCGGTCAGACGTTGACGCCGAAGTCCTGGGCGATGCCGCGCAGGCCCGAGGCGTAGCCCTGGCCGATGGCGCGGAACTTCCACTCCGCGCCGTGGCGGTAGAGCTCGCCGAAGACCATGGCGGTCTCGGTCGAGGCGTCCTCGCTGAGGTCGTAACGGGCCAGCTCGGTGTTGTCGGCCTGGTTCACCACGCGGATGTAGGCGTTGCGGACCTGGCCGAAGCTCTGCTGGCGCGACTCGGCCTCGTAGATCGAGACCGGGAAGACGATCTTGGCGACATCGGCGGGCACGCCGGCCAGGTTCACCTTGATGACCTCGTCGTCGCCCTCGCCCTCACCGGTGAGGTTGTCACCCTGGTGCTCGACGGAGCCGTCGGGGCTCTTCAGGTTGTTGAAGAAGACGAAGTTCTGGTCGTTGGCGACCTTCCCCTGGTCGTTCGTCAGCAGGGCGCTGGCGTCCAGGTCGAAGTCCGTACCGGTGGTGGTACGGGCGTCCCAGCCGAGACCGACGATGACCGCGGTCAGGTTCGGGGCCGCCTTGGTCAGCGAGACGTTGCCGCCCTTGCTGAGACTGACTCCCACGAGTCCTCCATTGGTTCGGGTTCGAGGGGTCAGGTCTCCACCTGCGCCCCCGGTGTGCGATGGCATCCGGTCAACGTGTGGATCCTAGTGACCGGTTCCCACCGATTACATACTTCTTGCTCAGAACTTCTCGCTCAGCGGGCCGCGAGCCGCCCGCGGAGCCGCGCGTCGCTCAGAGAGCCGCGAGCGCCTTGGTGTACTCGTCCAGGTCGCGCGCGTCGGGCAGGCCGTTGACGACGGTCCAGCGCACCACGCCCTCCTTGTCGATGATGAAGGTGCCGCGCACGGCGCAGCCCTTCTCCTCGTCGAAGACGCCGTAGGCGCGGCCGGTGTCGCCGTGCGGCCAGAAGTCGGAGAGCAGCGGGTAGGTGAGGCCCTCCTGCTCGGCGAAGACGCGCAGCGAGAACGGGGCGTCGCAGGAGACGGCGAGCAGCTGGACGTCGTCGTTGACGAACTTCGGCAGCTCGTCGCGCAGGGCGCACAGCTCGCCGGTGCACACGCCGGTGAAGGCGAAGGGGTAGAAGAGCAGGACGACGTTCTTCTCACCGCGGTAGTCGGAGAGCCGGACGGTCTCGCCGTGCTGGTTCTTCAGCTCGAAGTCCGGGGCCTTGGTGCCGACCTCGATCGCCATGTTCGCATCCCTCTCTCGGCAGGGGCCGGCCCGGGGTCCGCGCCGGACCCGGCCACCGGCGGGTAGGGCGCCAGTGTGTCACTGCCCACTTCGGGGGATGCAGGGAGCCCCCCGGGCAGCGTGCTGCCGGGGGGCTCCGTGCGGGTGTCGGGGTGCGCCCGCCCTGGGGCTAGCGCTTGGGGGCGACCAGGCGGGCGCCGGTCCAGTCCTTGGCCACGCTGATGCTCTTGGTCTGGCTCAGGCCCGCGGTCTGGGCCGCCTCGCTGACGTCGCTCGGCTCGATGTAGCCGTCACGGCCGGTCTTGGGCACCAGCAGCCAGATGACTCCGCCGTCCTCGAGCAGACCGATGGCGTCCACCAGCGCGTCCGTGAGGTCTCCGTCCTCATCCCGGAACCACAGCAGGACGACGTCGGCCACGTCGTCATAGTCCTCGTCGACGAGGTCCTGGCCGATGAGGGACTCGATACCTTCACGGAGATCATGATCGACGTCGTCGTCGTAACCGATCTCCTGGACCACCTGTCCGGGCTCGAAACCCAGCCTTCCGGCCGGATTGGTCCGCTCCTCCGCGTGGTCCGCGGTCGCGCTCACGGATTTCCTCCTGTCATCCTTCGAGACGTTGCATTCGGCTCGCGCGTACGCGAAACGATGGGCGTAGTCCACACGTGACGGACGGATCGCGCAAGTACCCGGCCATCGAGACCGCCGAAACGTTGACGGACGCGGACGTCTTATGGCAACTCCAACCATGAGGCAGGAGGGGCAAGTGATTCACAACACAGAGTTTTGCCCCATTTGCGAAGTTACTCCATGCGATGACCCTCGCCGACCCCGAACAGCCGTACACGGAGAACCCTCTTTGGGGGCGTAAGGTTGCGATTTGGCCGCCCCGGGCGACCGACAAACGCCGCTTCGTCTCACCAGTGGTGGTTACCGCCCAGTAGAGATGACGTTTCCGCCGCCGCGGTCCACGATGGGACCGGCGCGACATAAGCAGAGCAATATTTGACCGCGTGCGCAGCAACATCGCGTGCAGAGCACGACCACCGAACAGCGAAGGAACAGCGTGGCTTCCGGATCCGATCGCAACCCGATCATCATTGGCGGCCTTCCCAGCCAGGTCCCGGACTTCGATCCCGAAGAGACCCAGGAGTGGCTCGACTCGCTCGACGCAGCCGTCGATGAGCGAGGCCGGGAACGTGCCCGCTACCTCATGCTTCGCCTGATCGAGCGCGCACGCGAGAAGCGCGTCGCCGTGCCCGAGATGCGCAGCACGGACTACGTCAACACGATCGCGACCAAGGACGAGCCGTTCTTCCCCGGTAACGAGGAGATCGAGCGCAAGATCCTGAACGCGACCCGCTGGAACGCGGCCGTGATGGTCTCCCGTGCCCAGCGCCCCGGCATCGGCGTCGGCGGTCACATCGCGACCTTCGCCTCCTCCGCCTCGCTGTACGACGTGGGCTTCAACCACTTCTTCCGCGGCAAGGACGAGGGCGACGGCGGCGACCAGATCTTCTTCCAGGGTCACGCCTCCCCCGGCATCTACGCCCGTGCGTTCCTGCTGGACCGGCTCTCCGAGCGGAACCTGGACTCCTTCCGCCAGGAGAAGTCGAAGGCCCCCTACGGCCTCTCCAGCTACCCGCATCCGCGGCTCATGCCGGACTTCTGGGAGTTCCCGACCGTCTCGATGGGCCTCGGCCCCCTCGGTGCGATCTACCAGGCCCGCATGAACCGCTACATGGAGGCGCGCGGCATCGCCGACACCTCCAAGTCGCACGTCTGGGCGTTCCTCGGCGACGGCGAGATGGACGAGCCGGAGTCGCTCGGCCAGCTGTCCATCGCCGCCCGTGAGGGCCTGGACAACCTGACCTTCGTCGTCAACTGCAACCTGCAGCGCCTCGACGGCCCGGTGCGCGGCAACGGCAAGGTCATGCAGGAGCTGGAGTCGCAGTTCCGCGGCGCCGGCTGGAACGTGATCAAGCTGGTGTGGGACCGCTCCTGGGACCCGCTGCTGGCCCAGGACCGCGACGGCATCCTGGTCAACAAGCTCAACAGCACCCCGGACGGCCAGTTCCAGACGTACGCCACCGAGACCGGTGCGTACATCCGCGACCACTTCTTCGGCGACGACCACCGTCTCCGCAAGATGGTCGAGAACATGACCGACGACCAGATCCTGCACCTGGGCCGCGGCGGTCACGACCACAAGAAGATCTACGCGGCGTACGCGGCGGCCAAGGCCCACAAGGGCCAGCCGACCGTGATCCTCGCGCAGACCGTCAAGGGCTGGACCCTCGGTCCGAACTTCGAGGGCCGCAACGCGACCCACCAGATGAAGAAGCTCACGGTCGAGGACCTCAAGCGCTTCCGCGACCGCCTCCACATCCCGATCGCCGACAAGGAGCTGGAGTCCGGCCTGCCGCCGTACTACCACCCGGGTCGCGACTCGGAGGAGATCCAGTACATGCACGACCGCCGGAACGCGCTCGGCGGCTACGTGCCGACGCGCGTCGACCGGTCGAAGCCGCTGGCCCTCCCGGACGACAAGGCCTACGCGAGCGCCAAGAAGGGCTCCGGCCAGCAGTCGATCGCCACCACCATGGCGTTCGTCCGCATCCTGAAGGACCTCATGCGGGACAAGGAGATCGGCAAGCGCTTCGTGCTGATCGCCCCCGACGAGTACCGCACCTTCGGCATGGACGCGTTCTTCCCGTCGGCCAAGATCTACAACCCGCTCGGCCAGCAGTACGAGTCCGTGGACCGCGAGCTGCTGCTCGCGTACAAGGAGTCGCCGACCGGCCAGATGCTGCACGACGGCATCTCCGAGGCGGGCTGCACGGCCTCGCTGATCGCGGCGGGCTCGGCCTACGCGACGCACGGCGAGCCGCTGATCCCGGTCTACGTCTTCTACTCGATGTTCGGCTTCCAGCGCACGGGTGACCAGTTCTGGCAGATGGCCGACCAGCTGTCGCGCGGCTTCGTGCTCGGCGCCACCGCCGGTCGCACCACCCTGACCGGTGAGGGCCTGCAGCACGCGGACGGCCACTCGCAGCTGCTGGCGTCCACGAACCCGGGCGTCGTCTCCTACGACCCCGCGTTCGGCTTCGAGATGGCGCACATCGTCAAGGACGGTCTGCGCCGGATGTACGGCGAGAACGCCGAGGACGTCTTCTACTACCTGACCGTCTACAACGAGCCGATCCAGCACCCGGCCGAGCCGGCCGGCGTGGACGCCGAGGGCATCCTCAAGGGTCTGTACCGCTTCTCGCAGGGTGAGAAGGGCGCGATCCCGGCCCAGATCCTCGCCTCGGGCGTGGCGGTGCCGTGGGCGATCGAGGCCCAGAAGATCCTCGCCGAGGAGTGGGACGTCAAGGCGGACGTCTGGTCGGCGACCTCCTGGAACGAGCTGCGCAAGGACGCCATCGAGGCGGAGGAGCACAACCTCCTGCACCCGGAGGAGGAGCTCCGCGTCCCGTACGTGACGCAGAAGCTCCAGGGCGCCGAGGGCCCGTTCGTGGCCGTGTCCGACTGGATGCGCGCCGTGCCGGACCAGATCTCGCGCTGGGTGCCGGGTGCGTACCAGTCGCTGGGTGCCGACGGCTTCGGCTTCGCCGACACCCGTGGCGCGGCCCGTCGCTTCTTCCACATCGACGCCCAGTCGATCGTCCTGGCCGTGCTCACCGAGCTGGCGAAGCAGGGCAAGGTCGACCGCTCGGCGCTGAAGCAGGCGGTGGACCGCTACCAGCTCCTCGACGTCACGGCGGCCGACCCGGGCGCCGCGGGCGGCGACGCGTAAGCGATCACCCTGTTTCCCCCGGTGCCCCCGGGCCGACCTCGTCGGCCCGGGGGCACCGGCGTTTCCGCGGAGCTCAGTGCTCCCAGACCTTGTACGCCCGTACGACGTACGGGCTCTCCGGGACCCAGGTCCCCGACGGGTACGTGCTGAACTCACCCGTCTCCGCGCACGTAGCGCTCTGGTACGTAGTAACAGGGCGCCCCGTGCGGTTGACGAGCGAGGCCGCGCTGCCGCCCGCCGGTAAGGCCACGCAGTCCTCGATGGCGATGTCCGCGAGCTCGCTCGTGCTGCGCGCGCCGTGGAAGTCGGACTTCGTCCACAGGCAGAGCTGCCCGGCGGCGCAGGAACCGAGCCGCCCCTTGCCGGCCGTGCCCGCGGCTCCCGCGGTGGGCGCGGCGAACAGGGCCAGCGCGGCGGCCGCGGCCGTGACGGCGGCGGCGGTGCGGATCGTACGCATGAGAATCACTCCCTGTATCGGCTGCGTTGCACACCGCATCCTTCCGGTGGTGATCGCGGCTGCCAAGAGGGCCCCGCGCTGCGGGGCCCTGATAGGGGAAGCGATCCGGACGGCTCAGATGTGGGCCGCCCCGGCCGCGGCCTCGGGGTGGGATCCGCGCTTGGTGAAGAGGGCGACCACGGCGGCGACGGCCGCGACGATCCCCGCGACGGTGAAGGACAGGCTCATCCCTGACACGAAAGTGTCATGTGCGACGCCCGTGATCTTCCCGGCCACGTCCGCCGGCGTCCCCGGCGGCACCGGCGCCACACCGACGGCCACGGCGTCGGCCGCCTGCGCCATCTCCTCCGGCCTGCCCGGGGGCAGCCCCGCGCCGGCCCACTTGCCGGGCAGGGCGTTGTCGACGCGGGCGGCCATGACGGCGCCCAGGACGGCGGTGCCGAGCGAGCCGCCCACCTGCATGGCGGCCTGCTGCAGACCGCCCGCCACGCCCGCGTGCTCCAGCGGGGCGTTGCCGACGATGACCTCGGTCGCGCCGACGATGACCGGGGCCAGGCCGAGGCCGAAGAGGGCGAACCACACCGACATCACGCCCGTGCCGGAGCCCGCCTCCAGGCGCGCCATGCCGAAGCAGGCGACCGTGGTCAGGACCATGCCGAGGACGAGGGGGACGCGCGGCCCGACCCGGGTGATGATCGCTCCGGCGACCGGCGAGGCGACGATCATCATGCCGGTCAGGGGCAGCAGGTGCAGGCCCGAGTCGACGGGGCTCATGCCGTGCACGTTCTGCAGGTAGAAGGTGACGAAGAACAGCCCGCCGATGAAGGCGAAGGCCATCAGCAGCATCAGGGCGGTGCCCGCGCTCAGCGGCACGGAGCGGAAGAGGCGCAGCGGCAGCAGGGGCTCGCGGGCCTTGGTCTCCCACAGGACGAACAGGACGAGGGCGAGGGCCGCTCCCCCCAGGAAGAGCAGGGTCTTGCCGTCTCCCCAGCTCCAGTCCCGGGCCTTGATCAGCGCCCAGACGAGGCAGAACATGCCGGCCGAGAGCAGGCCGATGCCGGGGAGGTCGAAGGAGCGGGGGGCGTGGTCGGAGCGGTGGTCCTTGAGGATCACCAGGCCCAGGGCGAGCGCGAGGGCGCCGACCGGCACGTTGATGAAGAAGACGGACTGCCAGTTGACGTGTTCGACGAGGACGCCGCCGAGGATCGGGCCGCCGGCGGTCGAGACGCCGATGACCATGCCCCAGATGCCGACGGCCATGTTGAGCTTCCCGGCCGGGAAGGTGGCGCGCAGCAGGCCGAGCGCGGCGGGCATCAGCAGCGCCCCGCACAGGCCCTGCAGGACCCGGAAGGCGACGACGGCCGACACGCTGCCCGAGAGCGCGATGGCTCCGGAGGAGGCGGCGAAGCCGGTGGTACCTATGAGGAAGGTCAGCCGGTGACCGAAGCGGTCACCCAGCTTGCCCGCGGTGATCAGGGCCACCGCGAGGGCGAGGAGGTAGCTGTTGGTTATCCACTGGACATCGGCGAGCGAGGCGTGGAGGTCATCCCGGATGACGGGATTCGCGACGGCGACGATCGTGCCGTCGAGCGCGACCATCATCACGCCTATCGCCACGGAGAAGAGGGTCAGCCAGGGATGGCCGCGGAGCCCCTTGCGGGGTCCGAGGTCCGGCTGCGCCTCGGCGACAGCGGTCTGAGACGTCATGGGGAGAATTATGTCAGTGCCTGCCAATTGGCCGTCGACCGCATCCGCTGATGCCTGTCACTTTTCCGCGTGGCTATCCTGAGCAGCACAAACGTCGCGGAGGAGAGGCGAGCAATGCCGGCGATCGAGGACCCGGCGGCCCTTGCGGCGCCGCCGGCCGGGCTGCGCGAGCGGAAGAAGCGGCGCACGCGGGACTCCCTCATCCGGTCCGCCCTGGAGCTGTTCGCCCTCAAGGGTTACGAGCGCACCACCGTCGACGAGATCGCCGAGGCCGCGGAGGTCTCCCAGCGCACCTTCTTCCGCTACTTCGCGAACAAGGAAGAGGTCGCGCTGGCCATGCAGACCTCGGTCGACGCCCTCTTCCTGGCCACGCTGCGCTCCCGCCCGCCGGCCGAGGCGCCGCTGCCCGCCCTGCGCGGCGCCGTGCTCGCCACCTGGGAGGGCGCGAGCGAGGTCATCGAGTCGGTCGTGCCGCTCGAACTGCACATGCGCACGTACCGGATGATCGAGTCGACGCCCCAGCTGCTGGCGGCGCGGCTGCGCAAGCTCTCCGAGGTGGAGGAGCAGCTCACCCGGGAGATCGCCCGGCGCGAGGGTCTGGACCTCGGCACCGACCCGCGGCCGCACGTGCTCGTGGCGGCGTTCGGCGGGGTGATGCGCGTCACCGCGAGGATCTGGGGCGAGCGCGGGGAGGGCGGTCTGGAAGATCTCCGGCTGCTGACCGTGGCTTATATCGACCAGCTGGGCCCGGCGTTGGCCGGAAACTGGCGCGCCTGATCGAAAGACCTACGCATGTGCCCAATTCCCCCCACTCAAACGTGAGATAGCTCACGGACTTCGCAGTCGCCGCCGCGTTTCTCCTACTGTGTTTCGCGGTGACTTCCTTCCCGGAGCTCGGCTCCCCCTCCTCCGTACCGTGGACGACCACGGCCACCGTGTGGCGCGCGCTGCTCGCCCTGGCCGTGGTCTTCGTGATGCTCGGGACGACCGGCTGGACGGCCGTCAGAAGCCACAAGGCCGCGGGAGACGCGCGTACGGTCTCGCTCAGCGCCTGGCTGCACGGCTCCATAGCCGGCAGACCGCTGCCGGCCCCGGGGACGGCTCCCGACGCCGTGGCCCGCTTCTTCGCCTCCCTCACCGGCTCCCAGCAGGCCCGGCTCGCCGACGACCACCCCTTCGTCGTCGGCAACCTCAACGGGGCCCCGGTGGCCCTGCGCTACCGCGCCAACCGCGTGGCCCTCGATCGGGCGCGCGCCGTGGAGAAGCGCCGCAGCCACGCGAGCGGCCTCAGCCCGGTGGGCCGCCAGGAGGCCGTGCGCCGCATGCACCGCTTCGAGTCCCTGCGCGCCGACGGGCGCCGGATCCTCGCCTTCGACCCCACCGGCGCCGGCCGCGTCGCGGAAGTCATCGGCGACCTCGACCGCGCCGAGCGGGTCTCCGTCGTCGTCCCCGGCGTCGACACCAACCTGCTGACGTTCGAGAAGTCCCAGCGGGCGTACAGCGCACCCGTGGGCATGGCCCGCGCCCTCTACGCCGCCGAGCGCGAGGCGGCCCCCCGCACCCGTACCGCCGTCATCGCCTGGGCCGACTACACCTCGCCCGCCGGCGTCGGCATGGACGCCGCCACCGGCAAGCTCGCCGCCGAGGGCGCCCTGCGGCTGCGCGCGGCCGTGCGCGCGCTGCCCGGCACCTCGCGGGTCTCCCTGATCTGCCACAGCTACGGCTCGGTGGTGTGCGGCGTCGCCGCCCGCGCGATGTCCCCCCGGGTCACCGACGTCGCGGTGGCCGGCAGCCCCGGACTGCGCGCCGAGCACGTCTCCGAGCTGCGGACCAGCGCCCGCATATGGGCCATGCGCGACCCGGACGACTGGATCCAGGGCGTCCCGCACCTGGAGGTCGGCGGCCTCGGCCACGGCGCCGACCCCGTCTCGCAGGCGTTCGGGGCCCGGGTGCTGTCCGCCCGCGGCGCCGAGGGCCACGCCGGCTACTTCGAGCCCGGCACGACGAGCCTCGCCAACTTCGCCGGCATCGGCGTCGGCGCACCGCAGACGGTGGCGTGCGCCGACGCGGACGCGTCCTGCGCCGCGGGCTCGTAGCCCGTAGCGGTACGCACCGTACCGGGCCCGCGCACGGACAACGCGCGTAGCTCCCCGCTCCCCGCGGGGGGACGCGCGGGCGGGCGGCGCATACGATGACGGCATGGGTGATGTGCTGACGGGTTTCCACACCGTCTGGGAGTTCGACACCGACTCCGTGCTCATCCGCTTCGAACGGGGGATCCGCACGCCGAAGCTGCTCCAGGCGCTCGGTGAGCGACGCATCCCCTACGAGGCGCTCGCGGCCGTCGAGCAGGCCCCGGGGAAGCGCGGGACGGTGGTGCTGCGTGCGGTGCCGAGACCGGGCGCCGATCCGCTGATGGACGTCGCCGACGGCCAGCTCAAGGAGGGCAGCGACCCCTACCGGCTGGTGCTGCCCGCCGAGCGCGACGCCCTCGCCGAGTACTACGCCGACGAGATACGGGCCGCGCTGGGCCCGGACGCGGCCGAGCCCGCCCAGCGCCCCCTGGTCGCGGCCCCCACTCCCCCGGCGTCCTTCAAGGCCTACGACGGCAAGGCCTCCTTCGACGGCGCCTCCGTCGCCTTCCGGTGGTTCTGGACCGGCGCGTCCTCCGCCAAGTGGAAGGCCGGCGACCAGCGGTTCGCCGTCGAGGAGCTCTCCGGCGTCGAGTGGCGCTCCCCCGAGATCGCCGGCGGCTATCTGCGGCTGGTGCCGCGCGGCGCCGAGGACCGGCTGCCCGGCCAGGCCGACCAGGATCCGGCGGCCGTCGTCTTCGGCATGGGCTACGGACTCCTCCACGAGTCGCTGCCGTTCGCCGCTGCCGTCCTGCAGGCCGTCCGGGCCGCCTCCACGGCCTCGCCCGGCGCGCGCGTCCCGGCCGCCCGGCCCGACCCGGGCGGCATCGCCGACCGGATCCGCCACCTGGGCGCCCTGCACGAGGCGGGGCTGCTCACCGACGACGAGTTCAGCGCGAAGAAGGCCCAGCTGCTCGCCGAGCTGTGACCCTCCGCAGCGGTGCCGCGCGCTGCTACCGGTGCTACCCCGGTATGACCCGTGAGCCCCCACCCGGGGAGGAGATCCGGGCCGGGGGCGCGGCCTAGGCTGAAGGGGTCATGATCCAGTCACCCCCTGCCCCCCTCGCGCGGGCGCGCGCCTTCGCGATCGACGTCTGCACCCCCGCCGGACCGCCCGTGCCCCTGGGCGGCCGGTCGCGCCGCCGCTGGGTGCGCAGGCTGCCCTACGTGGTCGCCTGGCTGTTCACCGCCCTGCTGCTGCCGCTGACGGGTTACAACCTGGCGCAGGAGTACGGCCTGGGCTTCGGCCTCGCGCTGTTCCTCGCCGTCGCCCAGACCGTGCCGCTGATCTTCGCCGTCCGCAGGCCCCTGCTCGCGTGGGCGATCGCCTTCGCCGCGGACCTCGCCGCGGCGGTGGCCGCGCTGTGGAAGCCCGTCAACGGCGACTGGCCCTGGCCGTGGCCGCCCATGACCGTCATCAGCATGCTGCTGCTGATGCTCGCGGTCGGCATGCGGGAGCGGCGCCCGACGCTCGTCGCCGTCTGGCTGGCCACGGGCGTCACCGGCGCGTTCCTGCGGGGCCTGGAGCCGGAGCGCAGCTCCTCCGGCGTCTGGATCACGCTGTTCGTGATCGGCGGCATGCTGATGCTGCTCGCCGGGGCCCTGCGCGAGCGCGGCGACGCGCGGCGGGCGCTGGCGGAGCAGGAGACGATCAGCGAGGCCGAGCGGGCCCGGCGCACCCTGCTGGAGGAGCGCACCCGCATCGCCCGCGAGCTGCACGACGTCGTCGCCCACCACATGTCGGTGATCACCGTGCAGGCGGACAGCGCCCCGTACCGCATCGCGGACCTTCCCGAGCAGGCGCGCGAGGAGTTCGGCACGATCGCCGCCACGGCCCGGGAGTCGCTGACCGAGATGCGCCGCCTGCTGGGGGTGCTGCGCAGCGAGGACGCCTCCGGCGGGGGCGGCGAGCGGGCGCCGCAGCCGGGCGTCGCGCGGATCCCGCAGCTGGTCGAGGCGACCGTCCGGTCCGGGCAGCCGGTGGAGCTGGTCATGCCGGAGCGGCTGCCGGACGCCCTGCCGCAGACCGTGGACCTCTCCGCCTACCGCATCGTCCAGGAGGCGCTGGCCAATGTCGTGCGGCACGCGCCGGGGGCGGCCACGCGCGTGTCGGTCTCCCTGGACGAGGCCGGCACGCGACTGATGGTGCTGGTCGTCAACACCGCCGCGGCGGACCGGGACGCCCGGCCGGTGGAGACCGGCGGCACGGGGCACGGGCTGGTCGGCATGCGGGAGCGCGTGCGGCTGGTCGGCGGCACGCTCGACACCGGCCCGCTGGACGGCGGGGGCTTCCGCGTCGCCGCGCGGCTCCCGCTCACGGCGGCATCCGGCACGGAATTCCCCACGGAAGCGGCCGGAGCGACAACATCAGCCGGATCAACAGGAACAGAAGAGGACTCCCGCACCGCATGACCATCAAGGTGATCATCGTCGACGACCAGGCCATGGTGCGGGCGGGCTTCGCCGCGCTGCTGGCCGCGCAGCCCGACATCGACGTCGTCGGCGACGCCGCCGACGGGCGGCAGGGCGTGGAGCTGGGCCGCAGCGCCCACCCGGACGTCGTGCTGATGGACGTCCGGATGCCCGAGATGGACGGGCTGGAGGCCGCGCGGCAGCTCCTCGACCCGCCGCCCGGCGTGCACCACCGCCCGAAGGTGCTGATGCTGACGACGTTCGACGTCGACGACTACGTCTACGAGGCGCTGCGGGCGGGCGCCTCCGGCTTCCTGCTGAAGGACGCCCCGCCCGCGGACCTGATCTCGGCCGTCCGGGTCGTGGCCGCCGGGGAGGCCCTGCTGGCCCCCTCCGTGACGCGCCGTCTGATCGCCGACTTCGCCAAGCAGCGCCCCGCCCGCCGCAGGGGCGGCCCGGCCCTGCGGCTGAACGGGCTGACCCCGCGCGAGACGGAAGTCCTCGAACTCATCGCGCGGGGCCTGTCCAACCAGGAGATCGCGGCGTCCCTGGTGCTCGCCGAGCAGACCGTCAAGACGCACATCGGCAGGGTCCTGGCCAAGCTGGGCCTGCGCGACCGCGCCCAGGCGGTGATCTTCGCCTACGAGTCGGGGCTGGTGGCCCCGGGCGGGCAGTGACGGGCTACTCGCGGCCGGCCGAGGTGAACGACATGTCGGCGTAGCGGCCGCCCGCGACCTTGCCCGCGATCGGCTCCAGGGCCGCGAGCTCGTCCGCCGTCAGGGTGATCCTGGTGGCGGCCGTGTTCTCCTCCAGGCGGGAGCGGCGGCGCGTCCCCGGGATCGGAACGACCGTCAGGCCGTGCACCTGCGCCTGCTGCTGGACCCAGGCCAGCGCCACCTGGCCGGGCGAGGTGCCGCGCTCCTGCGCGATCCGCCGGACCGGCTCCAGCAGCGCCGCGTTCGCCGTCGCGTTCTCGCCCGTGAAGCGCGGCTGGGTGCGGCGGAAGTCGTCGCCCGACAGCTCGGCGTCGGCGCGCACGAACGATCCGGTCAGGAAGCCGCGCCCGAGCGGCGAGTACGGCACGAGGGCGACGCCCAGCTCGCGCGCGGCCGGCACCACGTGGGCCTCGATGTCGCGGCTGAAGAGCGACCACTCCGACTGCACGGCGGCGATCGGGTGCACGGCCTGCGCCGCGCGCAGCTCGCCGGCGGTGACCTCGCTGAGGCCCAGGTGCTTGACCTTGCCCTCGGCGACCAGCTCGGCCATGGCGCCGACCGTCTCCTCGATGGGGACGTTCACGTCGCGCCGGTGCATGTAGTAGAGGTCGATCTCGTCGACGCCGAGCCGCTGCAGGCTGCCCTCGACGGCCCGGCGGATGTACGGGCGGTCGTTGCGGATCGTCCGCGCCTGCGGGTTCTCCGGGTCGAAGTCGATGGCGAACTTGGTGGCCAGGACGACCCGGTCGCGGTGGGCCCGGACGAACGGCGCGATGAACTTCTCGTTCTCGCCCGCGCCGTACATGTCGGCCGTGTCGTAGAGGGTGACGCCCAGTTCGAGTGCCCGCTCCAGGGTCGCCCGGGCCTCGCCCTCGTCGGTCGTCGCGCCGTAGGCGAAGCTCATGCCCATGCAGCCGAGGCCCTGCACGCCCACCTCGGGGCCGCCGGTGCCGAGGACCGCGGTCGCTATCTCCGGCGTCTTGTCGATGTCGTTGCCGTTGCCGTTGCTCATGAGTGCTACAGGGCCCCTTCGGCGGCCTCGGCCCGTCGCCGGGCGTCGGCATATAGGTCGATCTTGTAGTCCAGTACTTCGAGGGTGCTGCGCAGCTCCGCGATGCGGTTGCGGACGTCCTCGCGGTGCGCGGTCAGCAGCCGTTCGCGCTCGGCCAGCGTGTGCTCGCCCTCGCGGACGAGCCGTGCGTAGCGGACCATGTCGGCCACCGGCATGCCGGTCAGGCGCAGCCGCCCCACCAGGTCCAGCCAGTCCAGGTCCCGGTCGGTGTAGCGGCGCTGGCCGGTGTGCGAGCGGTCCACGTGCGGCATCAGCCCGATCCGCTCGTACCAGCGCAGCGTGTGCACCGACAGCCCCGTGCAGCCCGCCACTTCGCTGATCGTGTAGCGGTCGCGGCCGGCCGGGCGGCCGTGGCGCTGCCGTTCCAGCACGGTGCACACGGCCGCGGGCGGCGTGGTCGTTCCCACGGGTGCGGTGTCCAAGACGGTCATCGAGCTTCCCCCTGTTCGCGGGCGTTCGCAGTCGTCGCCCTTGCGATGACCACAACGCTAGAGAGTTCGAGTGCACTCCAGGCAAGCGAACTCTTGGGGGAATCTTGGCCGGAGCGGCCCGGCGGCGGGACCGGGATAGGCTCGGGGCCATGCAGAGCCTGCGGATGATCGAGAACTGGCCGGTGGACACCGCTGCGGCGGCGGTCGTACGGGCCGACGGCACGACGGTGGGCGCACACGGCCCGGTGGAGCACCGCTTCCCGCTGGCCTCCGTCACCAAACCGCTCGCCGCCTACGCCGCGCTCGTCGCCGTCGAGGAGGGCGCGGTCGAGCTCGACGAGCCCGCCGGGCCCGCGGGCTCCACCGTCCGCCACCTCCTCGCCCACACCTCCGGGCTGGCCTTCGACGAGCACCGGTCGATGGCCGAGCCGGGCACGCGGCGGCTCTACTCCAACGCCGGCTTCGAGGTGCTCGGCGACCACATCGCCAAGGCCACGGACATCCCCTTCGCGGACTACCTGCGGGAGGCGGTCCTGGAGCCGCTGGCGATGACCGCCACGGACCTTTTGGGCTCGCCGGCCAAGGACGGCGTCTCGACCGTCGCCGACCTGGTGCGCTTCGCCGCGGAGCTGCAGGCGCCGCGGCTGCTCTCGCCGGAGACGGTGGCCGGGGCGACGTCGGTGGCCTTCCCCGGCCTGACCGGCATCCTCCCCGGCTACGGGCACCAGCGGCCCAACGACTGGGGCCTCGGCTTCGAGATCCGCGACGGCAAGTCCCCGCACTGGACGGGCGCGTCGTCCTCGCCCCGCACGTACGGGCACTTCGGGCAGTCGGGCACGTTCCTGTGGGTGGATCCCGCCGCGGGCGCGGCGTGCGTCGCCCTGACGGACCGCGCGTTCGGCCCGTGGGCCACCGAGGTCTGGCCCGCCCTGACGGACGCGGTCCTGGCCGAGCTTTCGTAAGAGGGTCTTCCGGCCCGCTCAGCCGAAGTGCGGCTCGGCGTGCATCTCCCAGCACAGGAGCTCCGCATCGGAGCCGATGGCCGTCACCTCCACGCCCGGCGCGTCGAGCAACCGCGCCGCGTCGCCGGCCCCCAGCAGGAGCTCTCCGTCCAGCCGGACCTCGCCACGTACGACGTGCACGTACACCCACGGCGCCCCCGGCAGGGAGCCCCGCTCGCCGGCCCGCAGCCGCCGCACGTGCAGCACCGCCTCGCCGCCCGCGAGGGCGTACGGCGTCCCGTCGGCGACGTCGCGGACCACCTCGTACGAGGGCTCGCCGCCGTACTCCGACGGCGTCAGCCACATCTGGACGAAGCGCAGCGGCACCGCGCCCTCGTTGCGCTCCGAGTGCCGCACCCCCGCCCCCGCGCCGAGCCGCTGCACGTCGCCGGGGCGCACGACCTCGACGTGCCCCGTGGAGTCCTCGTGAGTGAGCTCTCCCTCGACGACCCACGTGACGAGCTCGACGTCGCGGTGCGGGTGCTCGGCGAACCCCGCGCCGGGAGCGAGCCGCTCCTCGTTGCAGGCGGCGAGCGGGCCGAACCGCACGTTGTCGGGGTCGTAGAAGCCGGAGAAGGAGAAGGCGTGCCAGGTCTCGATCCCGGCGTCAGGGTCGCCGCCGCGGAAGCGTTCACCGGCGCGCTGGACGGACCGCTGTACGTGCGTCATCGGGCTACGGTAGCCCGGCGACCCCGCACCGGACCCGAATAAGGCAGGCTTGTCCCCGTGCCTGAACCCGCCGCTAACACCTCGCATCCGCACAGCGCCACCCTCCGCAGCCTGGAGAAGTCCTCGGGCATGCTGGCCGCCGCAGCCATCGCCCGGATGGACGCCCAGCTGCCGTGGTACCGGGCGATGCCCCCGGAGAACCGCTCGTGGATCGGTCTGGTCGCCCAGGCCGGCATCGCGGCCTTCACGGAGTGGTTCCGGCATCCGGAGACCCCGCAGGCCATCAGCACGGACGTGTTCGGCACGGCCCCGCGCGAGCTGACGCGGGCGATCACTTTGCGCCAGACGGTGGAGATGGTCCGCACGACCATCGAGGTCATGGAGTCGGCGATCGACGACGTGGCGGCGCCCGGCGACGAGGGCGTGCTGCGCGAGGCCCTCCTCGTCTACGCCCGCGAGATCGCGTTCGCCACCGCGCAGGTCTACGCGCAGGCCGCCGAGGCGCGCGGCGCGTGGGACGCCCGCCTGGAGTCGCTGGTGGTCAACGCGGTGCTGTCGGGCGAGGCGGACGAGGGCGCCCTGTCCCGGGCCGCGGCCCTGGGCTGGAGCGCCCCGGCACACGTCTGCGTGGTGCTCGGCACCGCCCCGAACGGGGACAGCGAGCTGACGGTCGAGGCGATCCGGCGCGCGGCGCGGCACGCGAAGGTGCAGGTGCTGACGGGGGTGCTCGGCGACCGCCTGGTGGTGATCGCGGGCGGCTCCGACAATCCGCTGCAGACGGCCAAGGCGCTGATCGGGCCGTTCGCGGCGGGCCCGGTGGTGGCCGGCCCGGTGGTGCCGGACCTGTTGTCGGCGACGCGCTCGGCGCAGGCCGCGGCGGCCGGTCTGAAGGCGTGCGCGGCCTGGCCGGACGCCCCGCGCCCGGTCCCGGCGGACGATCTGCTGCCGGAGCGGGCGATGGCCGGGGACACCACGGCCCGCGATCAGCTGGTGGAGGAGATCTACAGACCGCTTCAGGAAGCGGGCTCGGCTCTGCTGGAGACGCTGAGTGTCTACCTGGAGCAGGCGAGTAGCTTGGAAGGCGCGGCGCGGATGCTGTTCGTCCATCCCAACACCGTGAGATACCGCCTCCGACGTGTGACGGACGTCACCGGGTGGTCACCCTCCGATGTCCGGTCGGCGTTCACGCTGCGAATCGCGCTCATCCTGGGGCGTCTGGCCGACACGGAGACGGCCCTCTAGCCTTTTGTCGAACGTCAACAATTCCCCTGACGGTTCTTGGTCCCCATCCCCACGGGTGGCCGGAGCCGTCCACGAGAGAGAGTGTGAGGGTGCTCGTACTCGTCGCTCCCGGCCAGGGCGCTCAGACGCCCGGCTTCCTGACCCCCTGGCTCGACCTCCCCGGTGTCGAAGACCGGCTCCGTGAGTGGTCCGCCGCCATCGACCTGGACCTGGTCCACTACGGCACGAACGCCGACGCGGACGAGATCCGCGACACCGCCGTCGCCCAGCCGCTGCTGGTCGCGTCGGCGCTGGTCTCGGCCCGGCAGCTGTTCCCGGCGGCGGAGGACTTCGCCCGCCTGGTGGGTGCGGCCGCGGGCCACAGCGTGGGCGAGCTGGCCGCGTCGGCCCTGACCGGCGTGCTGTCCGAAGCGGAAGCCATGGAGCTGGTCCGCAAGCGCGGTCTGGCCATGGCCGAGGCCGCGGCGGTCACCGAGACGGGCATGGCCGCCCTCCTCGGCGGTGACCCCGAGGTCGTCGTCCCGCACCTGGAGAAGCTCGGCCTGACCCCCGCGAACGTCAACGGCGCGGGCCAGATCGTGGCCGCCGGCACCGCCGCGCAGCTCGCCGCGCTCGCCGAGGACAAGCCCGAGGGCACCCGCAAGGTCGTGGCGCTGAAGGTCGCGGGCGCGTTCCACACGCACCACATGGCACCCGCCGTGTCGGCCCTGGAGGTCGCCGTGCAGGAGCTGTCGCCCGCCGAGCCGCACACCCGGTACGTCTCGAACAAGGACGGCGCCGTCGTCGCCTCGGGCGCGGAGATCGTGCAGCGGCTGGTCGGCCAGGTGGCCAACCCGGTCCGCTGGGACCTGTGCATGGAGACCTTCAAGGAGCTCGGCGTCACGGCCCTGATCGAGGTGGCCCCCGGCGGCACCCTGACCGGCCTGGCCAAGCGTGCCCTGCCCGGTGTGAAGACCCTGGCCCTGAAGTCGCCGGCCGACCTCGACGCAGCCCGGGAGCTGATCGCCGAGCACGCCGCACCCGCCGGGTCCCCGGCCGAATAAGGAGCCTCAGAGCATGACCTCGAAGATCAAGCCGAGCAAGGGCGCCCCGTACGCCCGCATCCTCGGCGTGGGCGGCTACCGCCCCACCCGGGTGGTGCCGAACGAGGAGATCCTGAAGTACATCGACTCCTCGGACGAGTGGATCCGCTCCCGCTCCGGCATCGCGACCCGCCACTGGGCCGGCCCGGAGGAGACGGTGTCCGCGATGTCGGTCGAGGCGGCCGGCAAGGCCATCGCCGACGCGGGCATCACCCCCGAGCAGGTCGGTGCCGTGGTCGTCTCGACGGTCTCGCACTTCCATCAGACCCCGGCCATCGCCACCGAGATCGCGCACAAGATCGGCGCGGGCAACCCGGCCGCCTTCGACATCTCGGCCGGCTGCGCGGGCTTCGGCTACGGACTGACGCTGGCCAAGGGCCTGGTCGTCGAGGGCTCGGCGCAGTACGTCGTCGTCATCGGCGTCGAGCGGCTCTCCGACCTGACCGACCTGGAGGACCGTGCGACGGCCTTCCTCTTCGGCGACGGCGCGGGCGCCGTGGTCGTCGGCCCCTCCGACGAGCCGGCCATAGGCCCCACCGTCTGGGGTTCCGAGGGCGACAAGTCGCACACCATCAAGCAGACCCTGGGGTGGGACGCCTACCGCACCACCCCGGTGCCCGGCGGTGACGGCCCCGAGGCCCGCAAGGCCCTCGACGAGCTCCGTTTCCCGGCCATCACGCAGGAGGGCCAGGCGGTCTTCCGCTGG
The DNA here is from genome assembly GCF_051386455.1 of Streptomyces sp. URMC 124. Classification (NCBI taxonomy): domain Bacteria; kingdom Bacillati; phylum Actinomycetota; class Actinomycetes; order Kitasatosporales; family Streptomycetaceae; genus Streptomyces; species Streptomyces sp. URMC 124. Next base: position 50,995 of record NZ_JBPQTS010000008.1, on the reverse strand, counting down.
GCCGTCTTCGAGATGGCCAAGGTCGCCCAGCAGGCGCTGGACGACGCCGGGGTCAGTGCGGAGGACCTGGACGTCTTCATCCCGCACCAGGCGAACATGCGGATCATCGACTCGATGGTCAAGACCCTCAAGCTGCCGGAGAGCGTCACGGTCGCCCGTGACGTGGAGACCACGGGCAACACCTCCGCGGCCTCCATTCCGCTGGCCATGGAGCGGCTCCTGGCCACCGGCGCGGCGAAGAGCGGGGACACCGCGCTCGTCATCGGTTTCGGGGCGGGTCTCGTCTACGCCGCCACGGTCGTTACCCTCCCCTAGGCGAGATGCGCGCGGCCCGGCCCCCGCCCCGCCGCACGAACCTCGCCGACCAGCAGTTCTCTACCACGCAGTTCCACCGCACAGATAGAAGGAGCGCCACATGGCCGCCACCCAGGAAGAGATCCTCAAGGGCCTCGCCGAGATCGTCAACGAGATCGCCGGCATCCCGGTCGAGGACGTCCAGCTGGACAAGTCCTTCACCGACGACCTGGACGTCGACTCGCTGTCCATGGTCGAGGTCGTCGTCGCCGCCGAGGAGCGCTTCGACGTCAAGATCCCCGACGAGGACGTCAAGAACCTGAAGACCGTCGGCGACGCCGCGGACTACATCCTGAAGCACCAGGCCTGACCTGAGCGTTCGTCGCCACCCCAGCGGTGGCGGTTTCACCAGCACCTCTACACGTGGAGACAGAATTCCTGTGAGCTCGACCAATCGCACCGTGGTCGTCACCGGTATCGGCGCAACCACACCGCTGGGTGGCGACAGCGCGACGACCTGGGAGGCTCTGCTCGCCGGCCGGTCCGGCGTCAAGCCCCTCGAGGGTGAGCGCTTCGCCGGCCTTCCGGTCCGCATCGCCGCCACCGCGGCGGTGGACCCCGGCGATGTCCTGCCCCGCCCGCTCGCCCGGAAGCTGGACCGCTCGGCGCAGTTCGCGCTGATCGCGGCCCGTGAGGCCTGGGCCGACGCGGGCTACACCGCCCAGGCCGGCGAGGACTCCTCCATCGCCCCCGAGCGCCTCGGCACGGTCATCGCCTCCGGCATCGGCGGCGTGACCACCCTGCTCGACCAGTACGACGTGCTCAAGGAGAAGGGCGTCCGCCGCGTCTCCCCGCACACCGTGCCCATGCTCATGCCGAACAGCCCCTCGGCCAACGTCGGCCTGGAGGTGAACGCCCAGGCGGGCGTGCACACCCCCGTCAGCGCCTGCGCGTCCGGCGCCGAGGCCATCGGCTACGCCGTCGAGATGATCCGCACCGGCCGTGCCGACGTGGTCGTCGCCGGCGGCACCGAGGCGGCGATCCACCCGCTGCCCATCACCGCCTTCGCCAACATGATGGCGATGTCGAAGAACAACGAGGAGCCCCAGAAGGCCTCCCGCCCGTACGACAAGGCCCGTGACGGCTTCGTCCTGGGCGAGGGCGCCGGCGTCGTGATCCTGGAGTCGGCCGAGCACGCCGCCCGGCGCGGCGCGCGGGTCTACTGCGAGGTGCTGGGCCAGGGCCTGTCCGCGGACAGCCACCACATCGCCCAGCCCGAGCCGACGGGCCGCGGCATCGCCGCCGCCCTGCAGAGCCTGCTCGACAGCACCGACCTCAAGCCGTCCGAGGTCGTGCACCTCAACGCGCACGCCACGTCCACCCCGCAGGGTGACGCGGCCGAGATCAAGGCGCTGCGCAAGGTCCTGGGCGACGACCTCGACCACGTCGCGGTCTCCGCGACCAAGTCGATGACCGGCCACCTGCTGGGCGGCGCGGGCGGCATCGAGACGGTCATGACCGTCCTCGCCCTGCACCACCGCACGGCCCCGCCGACCATCAACGTCGACGACCTGGACGAGGACATCGACGCGGACATCGTCCGCGACGAGCCGCGCGCGCTGCCCGCCGAGGGCCCGATCGCCGCGATCAACAACTCGTTCGGCTTCGGTGGCCACAACGTGGTCCTGGCGCTGCGCTCGGTCTGACCGCGCTGATCTGCGCGAAACGGCCCGCCCCGGTACTCCCGGGGCGGGCCGTTTCGCGCAGCGGGCGCTTGCGGGTCAGGAGGCGTCGAACGACGCGTAGTACGAGGCGGCCATGTCCTCGTCGCCGTGGCCCGCTTCCACGGCCCGGTGGAAGCGCTCGGCGCCCGCGGCCGCCACGTCCATGCGCACTCCGGCCCGCTCCCCCGCGGCGACGATCAGCCGGGCGTCCTTCTCGGCCGTGGCGGTGGCGAAGCTCGGCGGCGTGAGGCCGCCGCCGAGGATCAGCCCGGCCTTGGCGTGCAGGTAGCCCATGTCGAGCGGGCCCCCGGCGACGGCGTCCAGGAAGCCGGAGGGGTCCACGCCGAGGCCCTTCGCCAGGGCGAGCGCCTCGGCCGTGCCGTGGGTGACGGCGAGCACCCAGCTGTTGATGACCAGCTTCAGGCGGGTGGCCGTGCCGCTCGCGGCGGCGCCGTCGAGCCACACCGTGCGGCTGCCCACGGCCGCGAAGACCGGCTCCAGGGCCTCGCGCACGTCCTGCGGCCCGGCGGCCAGCACGGTCAGCTTCCCCTCTTCCGCGGGCTGCCTGGTGCCGAGGACGGGGGCGTCCACGAGGACCAGTCCGTGCTCGTCCGCGAGGGCGGCGAGGTCCTCGAAGCCCTCCAGGCCGACGGTGCCCGACTGGACCCAGAGCGTGCCGGGCCGCAGCCCGGGTGCGGCGGCGCCCATCGCGGCGAGCGTGGCCGGGCCGTCGTACAGCACGGTCAGGACGACATCGGCGGCCGCGACGGCCTCGGCGGGGGTGCCGGCGATCCGCACGCCGTCGGCGGCGAGGGGCTCGGCCTTGTCCCTGCTGCGGTTCCAGGCGGTGACGGCGAGCCCGGCGCGGGCGAGGTTGCGGGCCATGGCGGCGCCCATGATGCCGGTGCCGAGGACGGCGACGGCCGGTGCGCCAGGAGGAGCGGGCGTGCTGGTTTCGGTCATGCCCCGACGCTAGGCGCTGGAGTCCGCTCCAAGGCAAGCGCTTTAAGGCAAGCGCGCCGGTCAGACGACCTGGTGCAGCCAGCGCACCGGCGCGCCCTCGCCCGCGTACCGGAAGGGCTCCAGCTCGTCGTCCCAGGGCTTGCCGAGGAGCTTGGCGACCTCGGCCTCCAGCTGGGTCTCGCCGCGGGCGGCGCGGGCGAGGGCGGCCCGCAGCCGGTCCTCGGGGACGAGGATGTCGCCGTGGATGCCGGTGACGGCGTGGAAGATGCCGAGGTCGGGGGTGGAGCTGTAGCGCTCGCCCTCCGCGGTGGCGCACGGCTCGGCGGTCACCTCGAAGCGCAGCAGGTGCCAGCCGCGCAGGGCGGAGGCGAGCTTGGAGGCGGTGCCGACCTGGCCCTGCCACGAGAATTCGGCGCGCCAGGTGCCGGGCGAGGCGGGTTGTCGGATCCAGTCGAGGGTGACCCGCACACCGAGCACGCCCGCGACCGCCCATTCGACGTGCGGGCACAGCGCGCGCGGCGCGGAGTGCACATACAGAACTCCACGTGTCGTCACCGGGACCTCCAGTGCGGTTCGAGGTTCGCCTTCCCCAGCGGCCTCGCACCCGTACCGGTCCCGCCTGGGACAGCGTGAGACATTCTGCCCCAATGGCCACTCCCGCACCAGCTCGCGAGGTTACCAACAGTAAACACCATCGGGAGCATTTCTCCTGAAAGGGACAGGATGTGACGTGTCGTATTTCAGTTGTGCCGGAAGTGCAAAGCCGCCCCGGGGCCCGGCACAACCACCCCGGGGAAAAGCTACCGTGCGAACGGACCCCCGCGGTGACGTACCGTCGGACCCGAACAGATATCACCCGGCCGGAGGGGAAGAAGCGATGCGCCGCAGCACGGTGCGGAAGGTGCGCACAGCCGCCAGGGCGGCCGTCGCGGCGGTCTCCGCCTTCTCGGTGACCCTGCTCGTCACGGGCTGTGACAGTGGCGGAGGGGACACTTCGGCGGCAAAGCCCAGCGCGGCGAAGCCCAGCGCCTCACCCGCGGCCCCCGCGTGGAATACCCGCCCGCAGTCCATCGTCTCGCTGGGTGACTCCATTACGCGCGGATTCGACGCCTGCGCGGTGTTCAAGGACTGCCCGGAAGTCTCCTGGGCCACGGGCACCCAGGTCGACAGCGTCGCCCGCAAACTGCTGGCCTCGCCGCAGACCAGCAGCTGGAATTACGCGCGGACGGGCGCCCGGATGGCCGATCTCCCGGGCCAGATGCAGTCGGCGATCGCGCACAAACCGCAGTTGGTGACCGTACTCCTGGGCGCCAATGACGCCTGCCGCCCGAATGTGGCCGACATGACCCCGACGGCCTCGTTCCGCGCCGACTTCGAAGCCGCGGTGAAGGCGCTGCGCACGGCCCTGCCGAAGTCGCAGATCTACGTCGCGAGCGTGCCCGACCTGCAGCGCCTGTGGTCGCAGGGGCGTGTGAACGACTACGCCAAGACGGTCTGGAAGCTGGGCATCTGCCCGTCGATGCTCAAGGACTCCGAGTCCGCCGACCCGGCGGTGGAGCAGCGCCGCGCCCAGGTGGTCAAGCGGGTCGCCGAGTACAACGCGATCCTGAAGGACGTCTGCGGCCGGGACGCGCTCTGCCGCTACGACGGCGCGGTCCACGGCTACGACTTCACCAGTGAGGCGCTGAGCAGGTGGGACTGGTTCCACCCGAGCCGCAAGGGCCAGGGGGAGCTGGCGGCGCTGGCCTACCGGACCATCACCGCGGAGAAGAACCCGGCCTGACGCCCGGCGCCGGGAGGTGGCTGGGGCGGGACCTGTCAGGTGGCCCCGCCCCGGTCAGACGCGGTCGTACGGACCGCGCGCGGCACGGACGGGCGTACCCTCGCTCCGCCATCCGCCGCCGCGCGCACGCGCACTGCACGCCCCCGGCTTTGGCCAAGGCCGTGTCCGGGCGGGCGTCCGCGCCTGCTCATCAGCACGGTATCGGATGAACACACCTTACTCATAAGCAAGTTCACCCCTGCGCGGGTCAACTTCCGTCCCCGGTGCTCCGCTACGGCCCCGCGGACGTCGGCCAAGCTTTACCTATCGTCATCCCGGAGGCGTTCCGCAGGCCGCCCGCGGTCCGTGCCCGACCGGTACGGTCTGGCCATGACGGAAATCGACCCGCAGCGCACCGCCCTCGTCCTCGTCGACCTGATGGAGCGCATGGTCGCGCTCCCCCTCGCGCCCCGCAGCGGGGACGAAGTGGTCCGCACGGCGGAGGAGTTGGCGCGGTCGTTCCGGAAGTCCGGGGGCACGGTGGTCGTGGTGCGCACCGAGCGGCCGGGGCCGGCGGAGCAGCCGCCGGGGAGCGGGCTGCTCGCGGGGTTCGCCGAGGAGGGCGACGTCGAGGTGGTGAAGCGGTCCGTCGGCGCCTTCCACGGCACGGACCTGGACGCGCGGCTGCGCGAGCGCGGCGTGCGCACGCTCGTCCTCGGCGGGATCGCCACCAACCTGGGCGTGGAGTCGACGGCCCGCGCGGCGGCCGACCACGGCTACGGGCTGGTGTTCGCGGAGGACGCGATGAGCGCGCTGACGGCGGAGGAGCACCGGGGGGCCGTGACGCTGGACATGCCGCGGCTGGGCACGGTGACGACGGTCGCGGAGCTGCGCTTTCCCGCGTAGCGGGCCACCCGGGCCGGGCCTTCGGCTGCGGATCGTGCGTGGCCGGTCGCGCAGTTCCCCGCGCCCCTTACGGGGTGCTCAGGCGCCCTGCCCCAGCATGCGGCGCAGCAGGTCCCGCAGGACGCCCCGTTCCTCGGCCGAGAGGCCGGCCAGGGGCTCGCGGGCGAAGTCCAGGGATTCGCCGAGGCGGCCGGCGGTGTCGAGGCCGGCCGGGGTGGCCGCCGCGAGCTTGATGCGGCGGTCGTCGGGGTCGGGGCGCCGCTCGACCAGGCCGCGGGTCTCCAGGCGGTCGACGATGCCGGTGACGTTGGACGGCTCGCACTTGAGGAGCTGGGCGATGCGGCGCATCGGCAGGGGCTCGCGCGCGAGCAGGGCGAGGACCTTGGCCTGGGCTCCGGTGAGCGCGTGCTTGGCCGCCGCCTCCTCGTACTCCTCGTGGTAGCGGGCCACGACGGCCGCGATGAGGTCGACGACCTCACGGGTCAGGGCATCGGTTCGGGGGGCCATGACTCCAGGTTACCCGGTTGCTTGACAACATGAAATATCGAGGAGCATGGTTGTTTCAGTTCCTTAATCATTAGGAGGTCGCGTTCCATGTCCGCCACACCCGCCACCAGCCGTGAATGGCACCTCGTCGCCCGCCCGCACGGCTGGCCGAAGCCGGAGGAGTTCGCGCTGCGGGAGACCGCCGTAGCCGAGCCCGGCGAGGGGCAGATCCTGGTGCGCAACATCCACATGTCGGTGGACCCGTACATGCGCGGCCGGATGAACGACGTCCGTTCCTACATCCCGCCCTTCCAGCTCGACCAGCCGATGGAGGGCGGCGCGGTCGGCGAGGTCGTCGCCTCGCGCAGCGACGCCTTCAAGCCCGGCGACCACGTCCTGCACGGCCTGGGCTGGCGGGAGTACGCCCTGGTCGAGGGGGCGCACGCGGTCAAGGTCGACCCTGCGGTCGCGCCCCTGTCCACCTACCTCGGCGTCCTCGGCATGCCGGGCCTGACCGCCTACGCGGGCCTGCTGGAGGTCGCCTCCTTCAAGGAGGGCGACTCCGTCTTCGTCTCCGGCGCCGCGGGCGCGGTCGGCCTCCAGGTCGGCCAGATCGCCCGCCTCAAGGGCGCCTCGCGCGTCGTCGGCAGCGCGGGTACGGACGAGAAGGTCCGGGCCCTCGTCGAGGAGTACGGCTTCGACGCCGCCTTCAACTACAAGGACGGGCCCGTCGCCGAGCAGCTCAAGCAGGTCGCGCCCGAGGGCATCGACGTCTACTTCGACAACGTCGGCGGCGAGCACCTGGAGGCCGCGATCGGCGCGATGAAGCTGCACGGCCGCGCCACCCTGTGCGGCGCCATCGCCGGCTACAACGAGACCGAGCCGCAGCCCGGCCCGCGCAACATGATCGCGATCATCGGCAAGCGGCTGCGCCTGCAGGGCATGATCGTCCGCGACCACCAGGCGCTGCAGCCGCAGTTCGTGCAGGAGGTCGGCGGCTGGGTGCGCTCCGGCGAGCTGAAGTACCGCGAGACGGTCGTGAACGGCGTCGAGAACGCTCTGGACGCCTTCCTGGGCATGCTGCGCGGCGAGAACACGGGCAAGATGATCGTCACCTTCTGACGCCCGTCCGGCGCCGGCCCGGGCCCGTCCGCGGGCCCGGGCTCGCCGGATACCCTTCCCGCCATGCGAGATCTCATGGCGGGACTGACGTACCTGGGCAAGGGCCAGCGCTGGGTGGCGCGCAACCGGCGGCAGTGGGGGTTCGGCCTGCTGCCCGGGCTCATCACCCTCGTCGGCTACGCGGCGGCGGTCGTCTGCCTCGCCCTGTACGCGGACGACGCCGTCGGCTGGGCCACGCCCTTCGCCGACGGCTGGTCCTCCCCCTGGGCCGGCCTGTTCCGGGGCGCGCTGACCGTCCTCCTCTTCGGCGGCGGCCTGCTGCTGGCCCTCATCTCCTTCACCGCCGTGACCCTGCTGGTCGGCCAGCCCTTCTACGAGGAGCTGTCCGAGCGGGTCGACCGCTCGGAGGGCGGCGACGTCCCCGAGTCGGGGCTGCCGCTCTGGCGCGAGCTGTGGATCGCGGCCCGCGAGAGCCTCGCGGTGCTCGTGCGCGTCGCCGTCTGGGGCGTGCTGCTCTTCGCCCTCGGCTTCGTGCCGGTCGTCGGGCAGACCGTGATCCCCGCCCTCGGCTTCTGCGTCTCCGGCTTCTTCCTCGCCGAGGAGCTCACCGCCGTCGCCCTGCAGCGCCGCGGCGTGCCGCTGCGCGAGCGGCTGCGGCTGCTGCGCTCCCGCAAGCTGCTCGCGCTGGGCTTCGGGGTGCCGCTGACGCTGCTGTTCCTGGTGCCGTTCGTGGCGGTGTTCGTGATGCCGGGCGCGGTGGCCGGCGCGACGCTGCTCGTCCGCGACCTCATGGGAGAGGCAGCCTCGGAGGACACCGCCGACGGCCCCCGGACGCAGGACGAGAACGCCCTCGGCTGAGGGACGGCCCCGGCCGGGAGGCCTCGGCCGGGGGCGGCCTCGGGCAGGGGCGGCCTCGGGCAGGGGCGACCTCAGCCGAGGGGCAGCTCGGCCGGCACCAGCTGCGCCTCCGTCGCCGATCCTTCCGCGAGGACGGTCCCGTCCGGCGCCCACACCGCGCTGAGGCCGCAGGCGTCGTACGGGCCCGAGGGACCGCAGTGGTTGGCCAGCAGGACGTGCAGGCCGCCGGCCCGCGCCAGCTCGGGGAAGATCTCCACGCGCTCCTGCGCGCCGCCGCCCCGCCCGTACAGCGAGCCGGCGAGCAGCACCTCGCACCCGTCGGCGGCGGCGCGGACCGCGCAGTCGGGGAAGTGGGCGTCGTAGCAGATGACGAGCCCGAAGCGGACGCCGTGCAGCGTGAACCGGCCCTCCGCCGTGCCCGCCGCGAAGCCCGCCGCCCGCTCGGTGTCCGTCACGTGCACCTTGTCGTAGCGGGTGAGCAGGGCCCCGTCCGGGCCGTAGACGTAGCTGCTGATCGTCGTGCCCGCGGCGCTGCGGCCCGGGCAGTTGACCACGGCCGCGACGCCCGCCGCGCGGCACGCCTCCCGCACGGGGGAGAGCCGCGGGTCGTCGGGGTCCATGACCAGCCGGCCGTCCCCGCCGGTGATCGCCTCCAGTTCGTAGCCGGTGGCGGCGAGCTCGGCGAAGACGACGAGCGCGGCGCCGCGCTCCCCCGCCTCGGTGACGAACGCGGCCATGCGGGCCGCGTTCGCTTCGATGTCGCACGGGCGGGCGGTGAACTGGGCTGCAGCGATGATCATCCGCTCATCATGGCGTCCGGCCGGCCGCCACGGCCACCGCTGTGACCGACCGCACCTGCGCGACGATCGCCAGCCGGTTCCGTACGAACTCGGGGTCGGTGACGGTGCCGGTCGCCGGGTCCTCGTTGCCCCGGCCGAACGCCAGGACCGGGGTGTGCAGGTGCCCGCCCGGCACGCGCAGCCGCACCGCGTCGCGCAGCAGGGTCGCCCGGTAGGCGATCTCGTTGGAGAGGTAGTCGCCTCCGCCGCCCTCGCGGGCGGTCGAGCCCGGGGTCGGCCCGTCCGGCCGGTGGACCGGCTCGGTGGCGCCCGCCGGGATCTCCGTGACCCCGGTGTTGTCGTGCACGGGGAACGGCCCGGTGGCGGCCGCGGTGATCGCCGCGTACGGCAGGCTGGTGGACGTCCACTGCGGCTGCGGGTGCACGGTGGGGACGCCGGGCGGTACGGGCACCGTCCCGGTACGGGAGACGTTCGCGTTGTCCGGGTAGCCGCCGCGCCAGGCGCCGTTGGTGCGCTCGACGTCGAAGCGGCCGGGGCGGCCCTGGCTGATCGTGGTGAAGACGTCCACGCGGCGGGGGCCCGGCCGGAAGTGCGGCAGCAGCGTCCGCTCCACCGTGCCGTCGGCGAAGTCCGCCCAGCGGACGGGGAAGACGGCGGCTTCGACGCGCGCCGGGCCGGCCGGCGTGTCGATCGTCGTGCCGTCCAGGGCGAGCGCGGCCGCGCCGGAGGGGTTGGAGCGGCGCGGGTCCCCGTCGAGCTGGAACGGGTCGAAGCCGGTGATGAGGACGCGCTTGACCTGCTCGCCCGCCGGGAGGTCGAGGGAGTCCTGGCCGCGCGAGGAGCGCTCGACCCGGCCGGTGAGCTCCGCGCGCTGCGGCCCGGACAGCGCGAAGGCCGGCTTCCATTCCCGCAGGGCGCGGGTCATGCCGAGGCGCGCCCAGTACAGCGGGCGGTCGTCGTCCCGGCTCAGGTCCCCGGCGCGCCCGGGGCCCGGCCCGCGGCCCTGCGCCCGGTCCACGGCCCGCCGCCACAGCCGCTGCCCCTCGGCGGTCGCGAGCCGCTGCGCCTGCGGCAGGGTGCGCGTACGGGCCAGGGCGGCGGCGAAGTCCGGGGCCGCGTCCGCGAAGCCCCCGCGGCGCAGGATCTCCTGCGGTACGGGGCCGGAGAGGCGCTGCTCCTCCACGGTGAGGGCCTGCTGCCCGGCGGCGGGAGCCGGGGCGGCGGCGGCCGGCGGGACGGCCGCGGCGGCGAGAAGGGCGGCACCGAGGACGGCACCGACGGGTATTCCGCCAAGTCGGAAGGGATTCATGGGCCGGAACGTATCCATTGATGCCGGTCGTGCGGTAGAGGGGCGTCAACTCCCTTCTGGACCAGGGGATTTCCGGCCACAATGATGCGGCATGAACACCATGCAGCACATGGCGGCAGCACTGTTCGATCCCGGAAGCGGCCAAGGAGCACGGCAGTTCGCGGAGCTGGGCATCGCCCTGCTGCTCTCCTCCCTCATCGGCCTGGAGCGCGAGTTACAGCAGAAGAGCGCCGGGCTGCGCACCCACACCCTCGTCGGGGTGGGCAGCGCGCTGTTCATGGAGGTCTCCATCCACGGCTTCGGCGCCGTGGCCGACCTCGTCGGCGCCCGCCAGGACCCCTCGCGCGTGGCCGCCCAGATCGTCTCCGGCATCGGCTTCATCGGCGGCGGCCTGATCTTCGTGCGGCGCGACGCGGTGCGCGGCCTGACGACGGCGGCCACGATATGGCTGACCTGCGCGCTGGGCATGGCCTGCGGCGGCGGCCTGCCGCTGCTGGGCGCCGCGGCGACCCTGGTGCACTTCCTCGTGGTGCGCGGCTTCCCCGTGGTCACCCGGCGCATGGCGCTCATACCCGGCGACCGCGTCGAGCTGCACCTGTCGTACCGCACCCGCCGGGGGCTGCTGGGGCGGGTGCTGGAGCTGTGCACCAAGCGCGGGTTCCGGGTCACGGACGTGCACATCGAGCCGGAGCAGCCGGCGGAGGGGCGCGAAAGGGGCAGGGCCAAGGAGGCGGGGGTGGTGCTGTGCCTGGAGGGCAAGGGCCCGGCGTACCCGCTCGTCGAGGAGCTGACGTACTGGGACGGGATCGTCGGGGTCGGGCTGCGGGCGCACCAGGACTCCGGGGACTAGCCCCGGCTCCCGGGGGCTCCGGCCGTCCGCGGCGGGGGCGGCGCGCGTGACCTGCGCCGACGGGCGATTGTCAGTGACGGGTGTCACGCTGGCTTCGCAAAGGACCCGCGAAGGGAGATCACTTCCATGATCACCACCGACTTTGTCCCCGGCTCCCCCTCCTGGCTCGACCTCGGCGCCCCCGACGTCCCGGCCGCGGCCGCCTTCTACGGCTCGGTGTTCGGCTGGGAGTTCCGGCCCCACGGCGAGGGGGCGGGTGACTACGGCGTCTTCCATCTGGACGGCAAGGCCGTCGCCGGCATCGGCCCGCTCACCGAGGAGGGGGCCCGCTCCGCCTGGATGATCTATTTCGGGACCGCCGACGCGGACGCCACGGCCGAGGCCGTCGGGCGCGCGGGCGGCACGGTGCGGGTGCCGCCGACAGCCCCCGGCGAGGGTGCGGGCGAGGGCCGGATGGCCCAGTTCACCGACCCCCAGGGCGGCCAGTTCGCCGTCTTCCAACCGGGGACCTACCCCGGCCTGGAGGCGGCCGACACCCCCGGCACCCTGTCGTGGACCGAGCTGTACACCACCGACGCGGCGGCGGCGCGGGAGTTCTACGGCGCGGTCTTCGGCTGGACCGCGGAGGACATGCCGCTCCCCGGCGGCGGGGGGACGTACGTGCTGCTCACCCCCGCGGACCGGGACAAGGAGCTCATGCACGGCGGCCTGATGCAGCTCCCGTCCGAACACCTCGCCCTGAACGGCGGCCGCCCCTACTGGCACCCGGTCTTCGCCACGGGCGACTGCGACGCGACGGTCGCGAAGGTCGTCGAGGGCGGCGGCACGGTCCAGATGGGCCCGGAGGACGCGCAGGGCGTCGGCAGGCTGGCCGTGTGCCTGGACCCGGCGGGAGCGGACTTCGTGGTCCTGCGGCCGGAGGAGGGGGCGGGCGGCTGAACAAGTGCGCCGGTCTGACGGGGGAACAGCTCGCCGAGCGGACCGTGCCGCCTTCGGACCTGTCGCTGCTGGGCCTGATCCGCCACATGGCGAAGGTCGAGCGCATCTGGTTCCGCGAGCGGTTCGCCGGCCAGGACGTGCCCCGGCTCTTCAGCACGCGGGAGAACGGGAACGCCGACTTCGAACACGGGGACCCGGCCCGCGCCGCCGCGTACTACGCGTGCCTGCTGGAGGAGCAGCGCCTGGCCGACGAGGCGGTCGCGGGGGCGTCCCTGGACGACACGTTCACCGTCGACGGCGAGCCGTATTCGCTCCGCTTCGTCCACCTCCACCTCATCGGCGAGTACGCCCGCCACAACGGCCACGCGGACCTCCTGCGGGAGCGGGTGGACGGCGTCACCGGCGGCTGAGCGCGGGCCGCCGGCCGCGCCGGCCCGTGCGTCAGTGCCGGACCAGGCGGTTCGCCGACCAGGCCGCGAAGGCGAGCAGGCCCGCCGTCAGCAGCCCTGCCACGGCGGCCACATCGGCCACGGCCCCCGCGTCGAGCCCGTGCGCCGGCACCTTGTGCAGGGCGATCCCCAGGCCGCCCACCGTCACCAGCGGCCCGGCCGCGTACCAGCCCAGGAAGAGGAACACGCCGGGGTCGCCCATGGGGGTGCTGAGGCCGGTGACCAGCAGGTGCGTACGGGCCGGGCCCCGGCACGCCGCGAAGACCGCCGCGGCCGCGAACGGCACCGCGCACACCGGCATCAGCAGCAGCGCCCAAGGCTCCCCCGCCACGGCGAACGGCACCGCCGCGAGCAGCGCCATCAGGGCGCCCAGCACCATCGGCACCACGGCGTGCTGGAGCATCAGCGTGCGGAAGCGGAACGGGGACCAGGCCGCGCGCCGCACGTCGTCCGTCTCCAGCCGGGCCGGTTCGGCGAGCGCGCCCACGCCCACGTAGCCGAGCAGCAGAGCGACGGCCAGGCCGATCACGCGCTCCGGTCCGCCGAACCGCATCGCCAGGGCGGCCGCCGCCGTGGCGCACGCGATCCACATCAGGGCCTTCGCCGGGCGCGCGGGCGCCCTCAGCAGGGACAGCAGGTCCCGCCAGACCACCACGAGGTACTTGCTGCGCGGGCGCGGCAGCCGGACCCGGCGGGTGCTGCCGGTGCCCGTGGCGTCCACCAGGGCAAGCTTGGCGGCCCGCAGCTCCACCGAGTACATGACCGAGGAGACGGTCTGGGCGGTCGCCGCGCGCCGCCGCAGCTGCGTGGTGGGCACCCGCGCCGCGTCCCGGTGCCCCTGCACCAGGCCGGCGGCCGCCAGCAGCCCCAGCAGGGCCACCGCGGCGGGCCACCCGGGCGCGTGCCCACCGGTCGCGGAGACGACGGGCTGGGCCGCCCACCCCCACGGCCCGGACCACAGCTCCACCTGCTCCACCACCGCGCTCCGGTGCCCGTAGGCCGCTCCCGCGACCTGTCCCGCGAGCAGCATCAGCACGAGGACGGCCAGGGGCGAGTATCGCCGTACGAGGCGCGCGAGTCCGGCCCGGTGCTCCACCGCCATGCCGAGCGCGACGGCCAGCAGCGGCAGGCACACCGCGGCCGGCAGGAGCGCGAGCAGCGCGGTGCCGAGCGGGGCGAGGTCCATCACGCGCAGGACGACGGCACCGGCGACCGCCGCAAGCAGCGCCGGGACGACCGACACCGCGGCCGACAGCCAGAACCACGGGCGCAGGACGGCGCCCCTGCGCACGGGGTGCGCGAGCAGCCAGCCGACCGAGGGCGCCGGCAGGACGACGGGGCCGCGCCACAGGGCGTCGCGCGCCGCGAGCAGGGCCAGGGCGGCGGTCAGGAGGGTGAACAGGGCGGGCAGAGTGTCCTGGACGCGCTCGCCCAGGCCGCCGTAGTCCGCGCCCAGCCGGGCCCGCTGCAGGAAGTGGACGGCGTAGCTGCTGCCGTATCCGACGACGACGAGCGCGGTCCCGTAGAGGAAGACGGCGAGGTCGCGGCCCTTCTGCCGGCGGTGCGCCTTGCGCTTCTCGCGCAGCCAGGCCAGCGTCTCGGCGGTGCGGTCGTCCTCCTCCTCGGTCCACGTGCGCTCGTCGGCGCCGGCGTCGGTACCGGCGTCGGCGCCGGCGTCCATGCCCGGGGCCGGGTCTTCGTCCACGCCGGTGCCGTCGCCGAGGGCCCTCGCCTCGCCGCTCATCCGCGCAGCCCCAGCTCGTCCAGGACCTCCGCCGGCGGGCCCTCGGCGATCACCCGGCCGTCCTCCAAGGCGATCATCCGGTCGGCGACGGACCGCGCGAGGTCGGCCTGGTGGGTCGCCAGCAGGACGGCGACGCCGTCGCGCTTCTCGCCGTTGAGCAGCTCGGCGAGGCGGACGCGGGCGTCCGGGTCGAGCCGCTGCTCGGGCTCGTCCAGGACGAGCAGGTCGCGGGGGCGGACGAGCGCCGCGGCCAGCAGCAGCGACTGCAGCTGGCCGGAGGAGAGCGAGCCGGGCAGCGCCCGCGCGTGGTCGGACAGCCGGCGGTCGGCGAGCACGTGGTCGATCCAGGCGTCGGCGTCGTCCACGGCGTGGGCGACGGTGACGAGTTCGAGGTGCTCGCGCACGGTCAGGTCCGGGTAGGTGGCGACGGTGTCACCCACGACCGCGACCCTGGCCCGCACCTCGGGGTCGTCCTCGGAGACCTTGCGGCCCGCGAACCGCGCGGTGCCCGCGGTGGGCTCGTCCCGGCCGGCGGCGATGCGCAGCAGCGTGGACTTGCCCGATCCGTTGTGGCCGAAGAGGGCGGTGCAGCTCCCCGCCTCCAGGTCGAGGTCGAGCGGGTGCAGGGCCTCCCTCTCCCCGTAGGTGCGGCTGACTCCGCGCAGGCGGAGCAGAGGGGCGGTGTGGGACGCCCCGCCGTCCTGGGGGGCCTTCGAGCCGGGCATCAGAGCCTCCGTACGACAGTGATCGTTCCCGTCGACCTTAATGACCGGGGCGGTGTCCCCCGGGCCCCGCCCCGGCCCGCCGCCGGGCGCGCGACGATGGCCGTCATGAACCCAGCCTCCGACTCCCCCTCCGGTCCCGGGGATGCCTTCGGTCCCGGGGGTGCCTTCGGCCCCCTCGCCTTTCAGCTCGTCCTCCTGCGGCGGATGGCCGACCACCAGCCCGGCCTGGTCGAGGACGCCCTGCGCGAGCTCGGCGTCGGCCGTGCGGAGATGCGGGAGGCCAACCGCCGCTGGCAGGCCATGCTGCGCGCCCCGGGGCGGCGCGGGGCCGGCCCGCGCTACCGCTCGGTGCTCGGCCCGCCGGACGCCACCGGCGAGCGGCACGTGGGCGACCTGACGTTCGAGGCGGCGACGTGGCGGGTGCCGCTCTGGCCGGATCTGCGCTTCGAGGTGCTCGCGACCCCCGGCGGGTCCGTCTGGAACGAGTGGCTGGTCCGCGCCCCGGGCGCCACCGGCCCCGGCCTGCGGACCGTGGAGGACCTGCAGCCCTGGTCGTGCACCGTGGACGAGGTGGCACGGGCCTTCGCGCCCGCCCGCCCGCTGGAGGGCACGGCCCCCACCCGCTGGCGGCTCGCCTTCACGGCGCCGGACGCCTCCGGGAAGCCGGGCGAGTACACGGTCGAGTTCACGTGGGGGCTGCTGCAGCGGTTCGTCTGAGCCGCCGGGGGCCCACCACCCGGCGGGGGTGCGACTCCTCCTTCCGGCGGAGGCAGAACTGGCCGTTCACCCGAAGCCCGGGCACCCCGCCCGTCCCTAGCGTGGGCAGCGTTCCCTCCACCCCCACGCCCGGACGGATCCGATGCCCCGTACACCCCGCGCATCCCGTACGCCCCCCGCATCCTGCACGTCCCGTACGCCTCGTAGGTCCCGTACGCGCCTGCCCGCCCTCCTGCTCGCCCTCACGGCCCTGCTGCTCCCCGCGACGCTCGCCGCGGCCCTGCTCACCGGCTGCTCGTCGGGCACGGCGGACAGCACGGCCGCCAGCGGCACCCCGGCCTCGGCGGAGGAGCCCGCCCGCGTCTCGATCCCGTCCATCGGCGTGGACAGCGCCCTGCTGCGGCTCGGCAGGAACGGGGACGGCACGGTGCAGGTGCCGCCGCCGGAGAAGGACACGACGGCCGGCTGGTACACCGGCGGCGCGACGCCCGGCGAGCCCGGCGCCGCCGTCCTCATCGGCCACGGCGAGGCCCGCGACGGCAAGGCGGTCTTCCACGACCTGGGGAAGGTGGAGAAGGGGACCGTCGTGGACGTCCGGCGGGGCGACGGCACGGTGCTGCACTTCTCCGTCACCGGGAAGGAGACCGTCGACAAGTCCGCCTTCCCCACGCAGAAGGTCTACGGGCAGACGAAGGAGCGGGCGCTGCGCCTGGTCACCTGCGCGGGCGACCTCGACGCGGACGGGCACCCGGCGCGGAACCTGATCGTCTACGCGGCCCTGGCGCCGTGACGCCGAGGGCCGCGCAGCGACGGAGGGGCGGGGTCAGGCCAGCTCGGCCGTCAGCGTGATCGTCGTGCCCGTGAGGGCCTGGCTGACGGGGCAGTTCTTCTTGGCGCCCTCGGCGGCCTCCTGGAAGCCCGCCGCGTCCAGCCCCGGCACCTCGCCGCGGACGGTGAGGTGGATGCCGGTGATGCCCTCGCCCGGCTGGAACGTGACGTCGGCCTTGGTCTCCAGGCGGGTGGGCGGGTTGCCCGCGCCCGTCAGGCCGTGCGAGAGGGCCATGGAGAAGCAGCTCGAGTGCGCGGCCGCAATCAGCTCCTCGGGGCTGGTCTTGCCGTTGGCCTGCTCGGCGCGCGACGGCCAGGACACCGGCTGGGAGCCGATGCCGGACGAGTCGAAGGTGACGGTGCCGCTGCCCTTGAGCAGCTCACCTTCCCAGACGGTGTGCGCGGTGCGGGTGGTGGCCACGAATTTTCCCTCCACTGGAAATCGGTCGGTACGCAGGCGGTCGTACGGGGACCGGGGCGTCACCGGCCCTGCCGGTCCGCCCCGATCATGGGTCCGCGGCGGCCGCGGCCCCGGTTCCGACACGCTCCGCCGCCCCGGCAACGGATCACGCCGACGGCAGGTTCCAGGCCACGAGCGCGGGGCGGCCGTGCTCGGTGCCGATCCGGCTGAGGGTCGCGGTGTCGAGGCGGAAGAGCGCGCCCGCGGCCGGCGGCAGGCCGAGCCTACGGGCGGTCAGCACGCGCAGGAAGTGGCCGTGCGCCACCAGCACCACGTCGCCCTCGCCCCCGCGGTCCCCGTCCAGCCAGGGCGCGATGCGGGCGAGGACGCGGTCGGCGCGGGCGCCGACCTCCGCGGGCGTCTCCCCCGGGTGCTCGGGCGGCCCGGGGGCGACCCCGTCGTCCCACAGGTACCAGCCGGGGCGGGTGCGGTGGATCTCCGCGGTGGTCACGCCCTCGTAGCCGCCGTAGTCCCACTCGTGGAGGTCGGGGTCAATCCCGCCGTCCAGACCGGCGAGCTCGGCCGTGCGCAGGGCCCGCTTCATGGGGCTCACCAGCACCTTCGCGAGCGTACGGCCCGCGAGCAGCGGCCGCAGGGCCTCCGCCTGCCGCTCGCCGCGCCCGGTCAGGGCCACATCCGTGAAGCCGGTGTGGCGGCCGTCGCGGCTCCACTCGGTCTCGCCGTGCCGGACCAGCAGCAGCTCACTCACCGGCGGACTGCCCCTCGCCCTGCGCGGCGTCCCCGGCCTTGGCCCGCTCCTCGGCGACGGAGGCGCGCACCTCGTCCATGTCGAGCGCGCGGGCCTGGCGGATGACGTCCTCCAGGGCGGCCTCCGGCAGGGCGCCCGGCTGGGCGTAGACCGCGATGTTGTCCCGCACGATCATCAGCGTGGGGATCGACCGGATCTCGAACGCGGCCGCCAGCTCGGGCTGGGCCTCGGTGTCGACCTTGCCGAAGACCAGGTCGCCGTGGCGCTCCGCGGCCCCCTCGTACACCGGCGCGAACTGCCGGCAGGGACCGCACCACGACGCCCAGAAGTCGATGAGGACGAATCCGCTGCCGGAGACGACCTCGTCGAAGTTGTCCTTGGTGAGCTCCACCGTGCTGCTGCTCATGCGTCGCTACCTGCTTCCGCTGTGGCGTCGGGTGACCGTCGGACCGGCCCAGCAGCGCCAACAGGATGAAGCCGGGCGGTATTCCGCCGCATACCCGGGCCGGGAGCGGGCAGACGGGCGGCGTGGCCGAAGACGTGCGGCGCCCGGCCCCCGACAGCACGAAGCCCCACCGGGTCATCGCTGCGCGGGACCGGGCGGGGCATCGAAAACGCTGGTCGCATCGTTTCTGCACCAACGTCACGCGTGTGGGGCGGGTGGGACTCGAACCCACGGCCGACGGATTATGAGTCCGCTGCTCTAACCGGCTGAGCTACCGCCCCGTTCACGGCGCGTCGCGCACATCTGTGCGCGCCGTCTGCCGCAGCATAGCCGCTCATACGATCTGCTGCCCCTGAGGGGGCGTATTGCGTGACCGACCTGACCATGAGGACTTCGATCACGGCGGGATCGGTTCCCTCCGGACGGCTCCGGATACGAAAAAGGACCCCCGAAGGGGTCCTCGATCGCTTGCTCCTCCGACTGGACTCGAACCAGTAACCTGCCGGTTAACAGCCGGCTGCTCTGCCAATTGAGCTACAGAGGATCGCGCTCCCCCGACTGGACTCGAACCAGTAACCTGCCGGTTAACAGCCGGCTGCTCTGCCAATTGAGCTACAGGGGATTGCTGCGTGTGCCTCGAATGCTCGTCCGGCCGGGGTCCCGGGCGGCGTGCGCTCGCTGCGAGACATACATTAGCGCAAGCAGGGGGGTGCTCCGCCAATCGGTTCCCCGGGAGTGACCTTCGCACCCGGCGGGTAGGCGGCGACCACAGCGTCCGAGGGAAGGGTGGAGCGGGATGCGCTACCGGCTGACGTTCATGATCGGGGCAGCCGTCGGGTACGTGCTGGGCGCGCGGGCCGGCCGCGAGCGGTACGAGCAGCTGCGCAAGGGAGCCCGGCAGATCGCCCAGAACCCCGCGGTCCGCAATACGGTCGAGTCCGCCGCCCAGAACGGCAGGGCCATGGGCTCGCGGGCCTTCGCGAAGGTGGGCGACCGGCTGCCGGACTCGGTGGGCGAGCGGGTGCGGTCGCTGCGCGAGCGGGGACAGGGCACCGAGGACGACTGGGGCACCAGTAACACCTGACCCGGCCGTACGCCCCTGACCCGGCCCCGTGTGTGGCCGGGTCAACACCCGACCGGCGCACGGAGCATGCCCCGGGGTTTGGCATCATCTCGGCATGGGCATAGTCGCGGGCTTGGACAGTTCCACCGAGAGCACACGGATCGTCGTCTGCGATACGGACACGGGGGCCGTTCTCCGCCAGGGGTACGCCCCCCATCCGCCGACCGACGGCGATCCCCAGGCATGGCTGATCTCCCTCGGCGAAGCCGCCGCCGGAGGCCTCCTGGAGGGCGTGCAGGCCATCGGCGTCTCCGCGCAGCAGAACGGCCTGCTCGCGCTGGACGCCGGCGGGGTCCTCGTCCGCCCCGCCATGCTCGGCAACGACAAGCGCATGCAGCCCTCCGCGGCCGACCTGACCGACGCGCTCGGCGGCCGCGCCGCCTGGGCACAGGCCGTCGGCTCGGTGCCCCAGCCCGGCCAGATGGTCGCCAAACTGCGCTGGCTCGCCCGCAACGAGCCCGAATCCGCCCAGCGCATCGCCGCCCTGCTCCAGCCGCACGACTGGCTCGTGTGGCAGCTCCTCGGCCGCCCGCTGCGGCGCACCACCGACCGCGGCGACGCCTCCGGCACCGGCCTGTGGTCCGCCGCGACCGGCTCCTGGCGGCCGGACCTGGTGGAGCTGGCCCTGGGCCGCCCCGCCGTCCTCCCCGACGTCCTCGCGCCCGCCGAGCCCGCCGGGCACACCCCCGAGGGCCTGCTGATCTCCGCCGGAACGGGCGAGACGATGGCGGCGGCCTTCGGACTGGGCGTGGGTCCGGGGGACGCCGTGATCTCCCTCGGCGCCTCCGGCTCGGTCTTCGCCGTGCACCACGAGGCCCTCGTGGACCCCTCCGGGACGATCACGTCCTACGCCGACGCGACCGGCATGCACCTGCCCGTGGTGCACACCCTCAACGCCGTGCGCGTGCTGCGCGGCACCGCGGAGCTGCTCGGCACGGACCTGCCGGGCCTGTCGGAGCTGGCGCTGCAGTCGAGCCCGGGCTCGTACGGGCTCGTGATGCTGCCGTACCTGGAGGGCGAGCGGACCCCGCACCTGCCGCACACCGCGGGCACGCTGGCCGGGCTGCGGCGCGAGAGCATGAAGCCGGAGCACCTGGCGCGAGCCGCGTTCGAGGGCATGCTGTGCGGGCTCACGGACGCGCTGGACGTCCTGCGGGGGCGCGGGGTGCAGGTGCGCCGGGTGTTCCTGCTGGGCGCCGCGGCGGAGCTGCCCGCCGTGCAGGCCATCGCTCCCGCGCTGTTCGGCGCGCAGGTCGTCGTGCCCCAGCCGGCGGACTACGCGGCGCTGGGCGCGGCCCGGCAGGCCGCCTGGGCGCTGGGCGTCCAGCAGGGCGCGCTGGCCCCCCACGAGCCGCCCCTGTGGCCGTCCGCGGCCAGCCAGGTGTTCGAGCCGGGCGAGGACCTGCCGGTCGGGCAGGCGGTGCGGCAGCAGTACGCGGCCGTGCGCGAGCAGACCCACCCCGGGGCGTTCGACTAGGCCCGGCCTGCCGGGCTAGTCGAGGTAGCCGCGCAGCTGGTCCGCGAAGGCGTGGTCGCGCAGCTTGTTGAGGGTCTTGGACTCGATCTGGCGGATGCGCTCGCGGGTCACGCCGAAGATGCGGCCGATCTCCTCCAGGGTGCGGGGGCGGCCGTCGACCAGCCCGTAGCGCAGCTGCACCACCTTGCGCTCGCGCTCCCCGAGCGTCGACAGGACCGCCTCCAGGTGCTCGCGCAGCAGCAGGAAGGCGGCCGACTCCACGGGCGAGGCCGCGTCGCCGTCCTCGATCAGGTCGCCGAGGGCGACGTCGTCCTCCTCGCCGACCGGCGCGTGCAGCGAGACGGGCTCCTGCGCCAGCCGCAGCACCTCGCTGACCCGCTCCTGGGTCAGGTCGAGGTGGGCGGCCACCTCGTCCGCCGTCGGCTCGTAGCCGCGCTCCTGCAGCATGCGGCGCTGGACCCGGACGACGCGGTTGATGAGCTCCACGACGTGCACCGGGACGCGGATCGTGCGGGCCTGGTCCGCGAGGGCGCGCGACATGGCCTGGCGGATCCACCACGTCGCGTACGTGGAGAACTTGTACCCGCGGGCGTAGTCGAACTTCTCGACCGCCCTGATCAGGCCCAGATTGCCCTCCTGGACGAGGTCGAGCATCGTCAGGCCGCGGCCGATGTAGCGCTTGGCGACGGAGACGACGAGGCGCAGATTCGCCTCGATCAGCCGCCGTTTGGCCATCCGGCCGAGCACCACGAGGCGGTCGAGGTCGAGGGCGAGCTGGGAGTCGAGGTCCGGGGCGCCGGCCAGCTTCTCCTCCGCGAACAGCCCGGCCTCCACGCAGCGGGCGAGCTCCACCTCCTCGGCGGCGGAGAGCAGGGGGATGCGGCCGATCTCGCGCAGGTACTGCCGGAAGAGGTCGGAGGAGGGGCCACCGGTGTCGGCGCGCGCGGTCCGGGCAGACTCCGCCTCCACCTCCGGCTCCGCCGCCTCCGCCGGCTCGGGCTCGGCCTCGTGGGCCTCGTGCGGGGCGGCCGGCGCGCCGGCCGACGCCGGATCCGGCGGGGAGGGCTCGTCGGAGAGGCTCTCGGCCTGGGGCGCGGCGGGCTGCCGGGGGACGCCCTGGGCCGGGGCGGCCGCGGGCCGTGACGGGAGCCTGGTCGGTGTCCGGGTCTGCACGGGGGCGACCTCCAAGGTGATCGCTGCCGGTTTCGGGGCGGCATGCGCCGGAGGGGCGGCAGCGGCCTGGCCGCCGGCCGTCCCGGGGGTCAGGAGCGGCTTCGCGAAGGGTTCCGAGTTCCGGGTCCGAGCGGCCGGGCCTGCCGCGTCCGAGGACTCAGGCACCGCCCACCAGTGTGGGGTACGACGCGGGCCCGCCACGAGGGGCTTGCGGGCACTTTCTGATTCCGTTCAGTGACCGGGGGTTACGACCTCCGCCGCGGCGAGCACCCCCCTGTGTGACCGGCGGTGCCGGGCGGCCCGACCGGGCATAGCTGGCCGTCGAGGGGCCAGGCCCTCGAATCCGCCGCCGCGGCGATCAGCCGTAGTGAACCTGTCCGGCGGTGCCGAGCTGCCCGGAAGTGTTGTCCGGCACCGCCGGTTACGTCGTAGGGGTTGCTCGCCGCTGCGGCGGTATTGAAGGGCCGGGCCCTTCACCTAGTGGCCCGGCACCGCCGGACGGGCTCGCGGCGGCTGATCGCCGCGGCGGATTCGAGGGGCCGGGCCCCTCGACGGCGAGCGACGGCGCCCGATCCGAGCGCCGTCGCGCTAGAGCGCCGCGGCGCCGCGGTCCTTCAGGGAGCGGGCGTACTGCTCCAGTACCCACAGTTCGTTCTGCACGGCGGCCAGGTGCTCCGGATCCGGGCGGCTGCCGAGGCGGATCAGGCTGCCCTGGACCTCCTGGATGCGGCGTTCGACGGCGCGCAGGCGGACCTGGACGAGCTGTATTCCCGCGTAGACCTCGTCCACGTTCTTGTGCCGGATCGCTTCGACGGCCAGCTCGGTGATCATGGCCCGGACGGTGTCGTCGGGGGCGACGTCACGGACGCAGGTGAGGTAGTCGGCGGGGGCGGCGGTGACGCCGCCGGCCTCCTCGATGGCGCGGCGCACGGCCACGTAGGGCGCGGCGGTGAACTCGTCCTCGCCGAAGGCGTCGAAGGCGGGGGCGACGAGCTCGGGCCGCTGCAGGGCGAGCTTGAGCAGCTCGCGCTCGGTGAGCGCGACGGGGCTGCGCAGGTTGAGCGCGGGGCCGCGGACGGCCTGCGGCCCGCCGGTCCGGTGGTTGTCGGGCCCCGCCGCGGACCCGGCGGCGGGCCTGGGGGCCGGCGCGCCGGCCCGGACGGCCGAGCGCTGCTGGGGGCCGCCGCGCTCCCCCCGCTCGCGCGCCCAGCGGGCCAGCTGTCCCACGCGCATGACAACGAACTGGGTGTCGAGAATGCCCAGCAGGCCGGCGAGCCGGACGGCGTACTGGTGCCGGATGGAGCCGTCCTTGATGTTCGCCACGATAGGCGCGGCCTCCTCCAGGGCGGCGGCCTGGCCCTCGGGCTCCTCGACGGCGTGCCGGGCGACCACGGAACGGATCGCGAACTCGAAGAGGGGGGTGCTCTCCTCGACCAGTCGCCGTACGGCGTCGTCGCCGTCGGCGAGGCGGAGCTCGCACGGGTCCATCCCGCCGGGACTAACAGCGATCTTGGTGCTCGCGGCGAACTTCTGGTCGTCCTCGAAGGCCCGCAGGGCCGCGCGCTGCCCGGCGGCGTCACCGTCGAAGGTAAAAATCACCTTCGCGCCGGAGTTGTCCATCAGCAACCGCCGGAGGATCTTGATGTGGTCGCCGGCGAAGGCGGTGCCGCAGGTGGCGATGGCGGTGGTGACGCCGGCCAGGTGGCAGGCCATGACGTCGGTGTAGCCCTCGACGACGACGGCGCGGCTGGTCTTGGCGATGTCCTTCTTGGCGAGGTCGATGCCGTAGAGGACGTGCGACTTGCGGTAGAGCGGCGTTTCGGGGGTGTTGAGGTACTTGGGGCCGTTGTCGTCGTCGCGGAGCTTGCGCGCGCCGAAGCCGACGACCTCGCCGGTGATGTCGCGGATGGGCCACATGAGGCGGCCGCGGAAGCGGTCGATGGGCCGGCCGCCGCGGCTCTCCTGGGCGAGGCCGGAGAGGATCAGTTCCTTGTCGCTGAAGCCCTTGCCGCGCAGGAAGCGGGTGAGGTGGTCCCAGCCGGCGGGGCTGTAGCCGACGCCGAAGTGCTCGGCGGCGTCCTGGCCGAAGCCGCGGCTCGCCAGGAACTGCCGGCCGATCTCGGCCTCGGGACTGCCGAGCTGCTCGGCGTAGAACGTGGCGGCGTGCTTGTGGGCCTCGACGAGGCGGATGCGCTCGCCCTGCTGGCGGCCGGGGGTGTAGCCGCCCTCCTCGTAGCGCAGGGTGATGCCGGCCTGGGCGGCCAGCCGCTCGATCGTTTCGGCGAAGGAGAGGTGGTCGATCTTCATGACGAAGTCGACGGTGTCCCCGCCCTCCTGGCAGCCGAAGCAGTAGAAGAGGCCCTTGGCCGGGCTGACCTGGAAGGACGGGGACTTCTCGTCGTGGAAGGGGCACAGGCCCTTGAGGTTGCCGCCGCCCGCGTTGCGCAACTGGAGGTACTCGGACACGACGGCGTCGATCGGGACCGCGTCCCGTACCGCCTTCACGTCGTCGTCGTTGATCCGTCCTGCCACGCGTGAATTCTACGGGCGGGGGCCGCCGGCCCGGGACCGTCAGGGCTGCGCGGGGCTGGGCAGCAGGGCGTCGAGGGGCACGGCGGGGTCGGCGAGGGCCTCGGGGTCCAGGGGGGCGCCGGAGCGGATGAGCTTCTGGACGGTCTCCGTGACATCCCACACATTGACGTTCATCCCGGCGAGGAGGCGCCCCTCGGCGAGCCAGAAGGCGATGAACTCGCGCTTGCCGACGTCGCCGCGGCAGACGACCTGGTCGTAGGAGCCGGGCGGGGCGTAGCCGGAGTACTCCAGACCGACGTCGTACTGGTCGGAGAAGAAGTAGGGCACCCGGTCGTAGGCGATCTCCCGGCCGAGCATGGCGCGGGCGGCGGCGGGGCCGGTGTGCAGGGCGTTGGCCCAGTGCTCGACGCGGAGCCTCGTGCCCGGCCACGGGGTCCCCCTGAGATGGGCAAGAGGTGTGGCGGCGACGTCGCCCGCGGCGTAGATCTCGGGGTCGGAGGTGCGCAGGGAGGCGTCGACGGCGATGCCGCCGCCGTCGGCGCGGTCGACGAGGGCGAGGCCGGCGGCCTCGGCGAGGGCGGTGCGGGGGGCGGCGCCGATGGCGGCGAGGACGGCGTGGGCGGGGTGTTCCTCGCCGTCGTCGGTGCGGGCGGCCAGCACCATGCCGTCCTGGCCGGTGATCTCGGTGAGGCGGGCGCCGAAGTGGAAGCGGACGCCGTGCTCGCCGTGCAGGTCGGTGAAGAGCTGGCCGAGCTCGGGGCCGAGGACGGGGTGCAGCGGCGTGGGCTCGGGCTCGACGACGGTCACCTCGGCACCGTAGGAGCGGGCGGCGGCGGCGACTTCGAGGCCGATCCAGCCCGCGCCGGCGATGACGAGGTGGCCGTTGTCGCGGCCGAGGGAGGCGAGGACGCCGCGCAGCCGCTCGGCGTGGGCGAGGCGGCGCAGGTGGTGGACGCCGACGAGGCCGGTGCCGGGGATGTCCAGGCGGCGGGGTTCGGCGCCGGTGGCCAGGAGCAGCTTGTCGTAGTGGACGCGGGTGCCGTCGCCCAGGCGCACGGAGCGGGCCGCGCGGTCGAGGTGGACGGCGGGCTGGCCCAGGTGCAGCTCGACATCGGCCTGGGCGTACCAGCCGGGCTCGTGGACGAAGACGCTGTCGCGGTCCTCCTTGCCCGTGAGGTAGCCCTTGGAGAGCGGCGGGCGCTCGTAGGGGTGCTCGCGTTCGTCGCAGATGAGGATCACCCGGCCGGTGAAGCCCTCCGCGCGCAGGGTCTCCGCGGCCTTCGCCCCGGCCAGGCCCCCTCCGACGATGACGAACGTCTGGTTCGCGTCGACCACTTGCTGCCTCCTCGCTGCCACGCAGTGCGTCTGCGTTGGACCGCCCCCGGCCGGAATCGCCCGTGCAGAGGTTGCCGCACGGGGCCCGCCGCCGGAAGAGGGACTACCCCGGACGGGTCAGTACCCGCAGGGTGCGGGGGAAGTCCTCGGATTCTGTGGACATTCGGTCACCCTTGTGACACGGCGCGCCCGTCGGTGAGGCGGGTGAGCAGGGAGCGCGCGGAGACGTCGGTCAGGGCGGCGATCTGGTCGACGACGGCGCGCTGGCGGCCCGCGTCGTCGGCGGCGGCCGCGTAGAGGGAGCGGAACTGCGGGTCGAGGCCGTCGGGGGCGCGGGCGGTGAGGGCCTCGGCGAGCTCGGCGATGACGACGCGCTGCTCGGCGCGGAGCTTCTCCTGGTCCGGGCGCTGTATCACGTAACGGTCGGCGACGGCCTTCAAGACGGCGCATTCGAGGCGGGTTTCGCGCGGGACGACGAGCTCGGCGGCGTAACGGGTGAGCCGGCCGGGGCCGTAGGCGGCGCGGGTGGCGCTCTCGGCGGCCAGGCAGAAACGGCCGATGAGCTGGCTGGTGGCGTCCTTCAGGCGGGCCTGGGCGACGGCGGACCCGTCGTAGCCGTGCGGCCACCACTCCTGCTCCAGGAGGCGGTCGAGGGCCTCGGCGAGCTCTTCGGGCGCGGCGCCCGGGGCGTAGCGCCCGGCGGCGACGGCGAAGACGTCGCGGCGCTCGGGCTCGGCGAGCAGCACGTTGGGGTCGAGGTGGCCGGCGTGCAGGCCGTCCTCGACGTCGTGCACGGAGTAGGCGACGTCGTCGGCCCAGTCCATGACCTGGGCCTCGAAGCTGCGCCGCCCCTCGGGGGCGCCCTGCCGGAGCCAGGCGAAGACGGGCAGGTCGTCGTCGTAGGCGCCGAACTTGCGGGAGGACGGGTCGGTGGGGTGGGCGCCGCGAGGCCAGGGGTACTTGGTGGCGGCGTCGAGGGCCGCCCGCGTGAGGTTGAGCCCGACGCTGACGAGCTCGCCGGTGGCGTCGCTGGGGACGAACCGCTTGGGCTCCAGGCGGGTGAGCAGGCGCAGCGACTGGGCGTTGCCCTCGAAACCGCCGCACAGTCCGGCGACTTCGTCGAGCGCCTGCTCGCCGTTGTGGCCGAACGGGGGGTGGCCCAGGTCGTGCGCGAGGCAGGCGGTCTCCACGAGGTCGGGGTCGCAGCCGAGCGCGGCGCCGAGCTCGCGGCCCACCTGGGCGCACTCCAGGGAGTGCGTGAGGCGGGTGCGGGGGCTGGCGTCC
Source organism: Streptomyces sp. URMC 124 (assembly GCF_051386455.1). Classification (NCBI taxonomy): domain Bacteria; kingdom Bacillati; phylum Actinomycetota; class Actinomycetes; order Kitasatosporales; family Streptomycetaceae; genus Streptomyces; species Streptomyces sp. URMC 124. The sequence goes on along the minus strand of NZ_JBPQTS010000008.1, from coordinate 23,981 downwards.
CAGGCCTGGGCGCTGACGCCGGGCGTGACGACCTGGGTCTTGCCGGCCAGCCGGCGCAGGGCCGCCGAGTGCAGCACGCGGGCCCGGTCCCGCTGGAAGGCGGTGCGCCCGGGGCGCTTGTCCGGCTCGGGGGCCCAGCGCTCCAGGTCCTGCTCGTCGTATCCGGCGAGGACGGGCTTCTCTCGGGGGGTGCGTGCCGCTGCGTTCATACCCCGACGGTAACCGCCGGGTGTGACAGCAGCGACGGCGTGAGCTGGAGCGGAGCGGGAACCCGCGGTGCCTCCGCACCGTCCTTACCGGTCGACGGGGAGGTTGATCGACATGACGTGGGGCCGCGTGCTGCGGATGCGGGTGCGAATGCCGCGGACGCGGCGGGAGAGGCGGCGGCTGCTGTGGGCGGCCGTGGCCGGCTGCGTGCTCGCGCTGCTGCCGGCGACGTGGGTGTACGCGGCGGCGGAGCCGCGGATGCGGACCGTTGAGAACGTGCCGTCCGCGCCCGTCGCCATGGTCTTCGGCGCGGGCCTGTTCGACGGCAAGCCGTCCCCGTACCTGGCGCACCGCCTGGACGCGGCCGTCGAGCTGTACCGGGCGGGCAAGGTCCGCGTCGTGCTCGTCACCGGCGACAACAGCCGCGAGGAGTACGACGAACCGGACGCGATGCGCGCGTACCTGACGGACCGGGGGGTGCCGGCGGACCGCATCGTGAGCGACTTCGCGGGCTTCGACACCTGGGACTCGTGCACGCGCGCCGTCCGCATCTTCGGGGTGAAGAGGGCGGTGCTGATCACCCAGGGCTTCCACGTCCGGCGGGCGCTGGCGCTGTGCGGGGCCGCGGGCATCGACGCGTACGGGGTGGGGGTGGCCGCCAAGCACGACGTCACCTGGTACGCGGGCGGTGCGCGCGAGGTGTTCGCCTCGGGGAAGGCGGCGCTGGACGCGCTCGTGCGGCCGGGGCCGCGGTTCCTGGGGCCGCACGAGCCGGGCGTCCAGCAGGCGCTGGCGGAGGCGGACGGGCGGTGAATCCGGCCGGAAGCGGAGGCGACGGCCCGTACGGCTTCCGGGCCAGTGCGGCTACGTCTTCCTCGTCGGGGCGCCGCGCGCAGTGAGTATTCCGGGCTCAGGACCGGGCCGTCGCGCGCGGCCCACGATGCGCGCCGCATTTCCCTACGCCGTCCCGTAGGCGTGCCTCTGACCTGGCTGCAGAAATCCACTGCCGACCATATAAAGGGACTGTCGCACCATCCCCGGTCTTGGGGATTCGTTGAAGCGCCGTTTACACCTCCCGGAATCTTCTGACAGCGTTGTCCGCCACTCCGGTGAATTCATCGGAAACCGGACGTCAGGAGGACGGATGCGCCACGGCACTGCTCTGCGGGACGACATCGCAGCACCCGGTACCACCCCCCTCATCGGCATCTACGACATGTACTCGGCCTCCATCGCCGCGCAGCACTACAACGGATTCTTCGTATCCGGGTTCGGATTCGCCGCGTCCCACTACGGCCTCCCCGATATCGGCTTCATCGCCTGGCCCGACATGCTCGGCTTCGTGGAACGCCTGCGCCCGGCCTTCCCCCGCCACCACCTCCTGGTGGACATCGACGACGGCTACGTCGACCCGGAAGTGGCCTGCCACGTGGTGCGGCGCCTGGAGCGCGCCGGTGCCTCCGGGGTCATCCTGGAGGACCAGAAGCGGCCGCGCCGGTGCGGACACGCGGACGGAAAGATCATTCTTCCGCTGGACGAATACCTGAACAAACTCGAACTGGTGCTGGCGGCCCGGGAGGATCTCCTCGTCGTGGCACGCACCGACGCCACCGAGGAGAACGAGATCCTGCGCCGCGCGGCGGCCCTGGCGGAAACGGATGCGGATGTCGTCCTGGTCGACGGGGTCCGCAGCGTGGAGTGGATTCGCAAGGTCCGTTCCGTGATCGGTGACAAACCGCTGCTGTTCAACCAGATCGCGGGCGGGAAATCCCCGCGCCTTTCCCTCACCGAGCTCGCCGGACTCGGCGTCGATCTCGCCATTTACAGCACCCCGTGCCTTTTCGCGGCGCACCGGGCGATCGACGGGGCGCTGACCGCCCTGCGGGAGGAGGACGGGCGGCTGCCGGACACCGCGGCGGGCGGCGAGGTCGGGGTGGCGAGCTCGACCCGCCTGCTGGAGCGCAACATCGGCGGGAACACCGGCGGGCACACCGGCGGGCACCTCCCGGCCCGGCAGGCGGTCCCGGCGTGATCCGTGGCACCGCCCTCCTCGCCGCGGGCGTGGCCGGCGCCGTGATCGCGGGCACGTTCCTGGGCGGCGAGGCCGCGGCCGGCGTCCGCGTACGGGCCGAGGCGCGCAAGCCCTTCCCCAAGGGCATCGGGCCCTCCAACTTCGGCGTCATCGTGGTGGACAACTCCCACGCCGACTCCTGGCTGGAGGTCGACCGGACGGCCAACGCGCTCGTCGGCAGCAAGGGCACGGCCGGCAGCGACCACGACGGCGGCGGTGGCGCCATCGACGTGCGCAACCGGGACGTGGGCGGCTCCGCCCAGTCGCAGCCGGAGGGCGGCTGGATCGGTCACGCGCCCGGCGGCGAGGGCACAGAGGACTGAGGGAGCCCGCAAAGACGAGGGGCGACGCGTCGGGGCGAGGGGCGAGGACGAGCAGGGTCGGAGCACGGGCGCGGGGAGCCGCGGGGGCGTCAGGCCCGCTGCGGCTCCCGTCCGTTTATCGCGTCCATGTACAGCGCGAAGATCTCGTCGTCGTTGACCGGGCTGTACGAGATCTGCGCGCTCTCGTCACCGTCCGGCCCGCCTCCGTTGAGGCCGCCGAGGACGCCGACGAGGTCGCCCGTCTTCGTGCGCTCGTCGAAGTGGGTGAGCCACGGGCTGCCGGAGGTGCCCGAGACGTAGCCGTCGCAGCGCATCCGCAGCTGCCGGCGGTCGTCGAGGCGGCTGGTCATCGTCGTGCAGCGGATCGCCTGGTCGGCGGGGTCGTCGTCGGCGTCGGGGTAGCCGATGACTGTGACGCGGTTGACGTAGCCGGGGGTGCGGACCAGGCGGTTGGCGCCGGTGACGCGCTCGACCTGGCGGCCGCGGCCGTCGGGTCTGAGGGTGGCGAAGGCGAAGTCCAGGTCGGAGCCCTCGCCGGTGTCGGAGCGGCGGGGGTCGACGAAGGCGCGGTCGACGGCCCACACGCCGTACGGCTGCCGGTCGGAGCCGGTCCGGTAGCCGGGGACGAACGCGGCGTCGGAGCCGACGGAGCAGTGCCCGGCCGTGATGATCAGATTGCCCTTGGGGCTGTGCACCACGCTGGCCGTGCAGTGGTGGTCGCGCATGTCCTCGCCGACGGAGAAGAGCACGCCCACGGACGGCACGCCGTCGAAGTGGCGGGCACTGCCGGTGATGCGCTGCGCGGCGGGAGGCGCGGCGCCACCGGCGTCGTCGCCGTCGGTGCCGGCGGACTGCTCCATCCGGGTCGGGCCCCAGAACCGCCGGGCCTCCTCGCTGGACCAGCTGCCCTCCCGGCCATGGCCTCCGGCCCCCCGGGGCACGGCCGCCGCAAGGGTGACGACATAGAGCCCCGCGAGCACGGCCCGGACCCATCGGACCCGGCCCCACCGGGAGAAACGCACGAGAACCCCCACCACGTCAGGAAGGTAGTCGACAGGCTAACCGCATCTGCCGCGCCCGGGATCGCGCCGGGCCGATTTCCCTATCGCTTTACCTCCTGCTTTACCTCCTGCACCGCCTCCCGTCGTCCCCCGGTCAGCCGGACCACTGGTCGTAGGCCAGCTTGCAGACCAGCGACACGACCACCACGAGGAGGACCGCCCGGACGAAGCCGCTCCCCCGCTTGAGCGCCATCCGGGCCCCCACCGCGCCGCCGGTGAGGTTGAACAGCGCCATGGGAGCGGCGACCTTCCAGATCACGGAGTCGTGCAGGGAGAAGGTGACGAGGGCGCCCACGTTGGTGCACACGTTGACGATCTTGGCGGTGCCGGAGGCCGTCACCAGGTCCATGTGCAGGATCGCGGCGAGGGCGAGCACGAGGAAGGTGCCGGTGCCCGGGCCTATGAGGCCGTCGTAGAAGCCGATGCCGAGGCCCGCGACGAGGATCGCGGCGAGCGCGCGGCGCCGGGAGACCGGCCCGGCGGAGGGCACGGCCGTGCCGAAGGAGGGGCGCAGCAGCACGAAGGCGAGCACGGCCAGCAGGATGGCCATGATCAGCGGGCGCAGGACGGCGTTGCTGATGCCGGTGGCGAAGACCGCTCCGGCGAGCGAGCCGCCGAGCGCGGCGAGGCCGATGCGCAAGGCCGTGCGCGGGTTCACCGGCGCCCGGCGGGCGTAGGCGAAGGCCGCCGCCGCGGTGCCGCAGATGGCCACGGCCTTGTTGGTGCCGAGGACGTGCGCGGGCGGCACGTGGGGCAGGCCCACCATGAGCGCCGGGAGCTGCAGGAGGCCGCCACCGCCCACCACCGCGTCGATCCACCCCGCCGCGGCCGCGGCGAGGCAGAGCACGAGCAGGGTCGACAGCGATATGTCGGTGGTCACCTCGGCGATCGTACGGGTTCCTTCCGGCCCGCCCGCGGAACAGCGCCGCGCTCCCGGTGGGACTCGGACACCCGGGCGTCGCGGCGACGGTGAAAACGTGTGCCACGGTGACGACAGGAGGCGGTGGCTGTGCCACAGTTCTGGGCGCTCCGCAGCCCGCTCTCCCTCCCCCACCGTCCCTGTCCGCTCTCCCGAAGGGACTCCCCGCGATGACCGTCGCCCCCGAGCAGGTGCCGCACGCGCTCGCACCCGTCTCCGCCCGCGTCGAGGCGCTCCTGGGGCGCCGGTGGCACACGCTCTGCGAGCTGGGCGACCTGCGGCCGGGGCGGGGGGTGGCGGTCCTGCTGCCGGACGGCCGGCAGGTCGCCGTCTTCCTCGACCGGGCCGGGCGGGCGTACGCGATAGGCAACCAGGACCCGTTCAGCGGCGCGTACGTCCTCGCGCGCGGGCCGCTGGGCTCGGCCGGCGGGCGGCCGTACGTCACCTCGCCGCCCCGCGGGCGCCGGTTCGACCTGACGGACGGCACGTGCCTGGACGACGCGGCGGTGTCGGTCCCGGCGTACACGGTCCGGCTGCGCTGAGCGGGGGCGTCCCGCGGCGGGCCACCGTATCGGGCGAATGCCCGTCCTGCGCGGCCGTGCCCTCGCCTACGCTGGTTCGTACGAGGGCTACTGACGCGTATGGGCCGCGTGCGGACCGCAGAGGAGCGCAGCAGACGTGACTGGATGGAACGCGAGCGAGATCCCCGACCAGAGCGGCCGTACGGCGGTGGTCACCGGCGCCAACAGCGGCATCGGCTTCGTCACCGCCCGCGAGCTGGCGCGGCGGGGCGCGCGGGTGGTCCTGGCCTGCCGGGACGCCACGCGCGGCAAGGCGGCCGAGGAGCGGGTGCGGGCGGCGGCGCCCGGCGCCGACGTGGAGTTCGCCCCGCTGGACCTCGCGGACCTCGCCTCCGTCCGCGCCTTCGCGGACGGCCTCGCCGGCGACCGGCTGGACCTGCTGATCAACAACGCCGGGGTGATGGCGCTGCCGCAGCGCCGCACGGTCGACGGCTTCGAAATGCAGTTCGGCACGAACCATCTCGGCCATTTCGCGCTGACCGGGCTGCTGTTGCCGCGGCTGCGCGAGGCCGGGCACGGCGCGCGGATCGTCACCGTCTCCAGCGGGCTGCACGTCCTGGGCACGGTCGACCCGCGCGATCTCAACATGGAGCACCGCTACCGCCGCTGGATCGCCTACGGCCGCTCCAAGAGCGCCAACCTGCTCTTCACGCACGAGCTCGCGCGGCGGCTGACGGCGGAGGGCTCGCGGATCGTCGCGGCGGCCGCCCACCCGGGGTACGCGGCGACGAACCTGCAGACGGCCGGCGTACGGATGGAGGGGCGGGAGGTCGCCGAGCGGGTCGTGGAGCTCGGCAACCGCCTCTTCGCGCAGAGCCCGGAGAACGGCGCGCTGCCCACGCTGTACGCGGCCGCCGCGTCCGACGTCGGGCAGGACGACTACTTCGGCCCGCGCCTGGAGCTCCGCAGCGGCGGGACGCCCACGCGGCGGGCGGTCCGGGCGCCCTGGACGCGCAACGACCGGGCCAGCGCCGGCCTTTGGGCGGCCTCCGAGCGCCTCACGGGCGTCACGTACCCCTGGCTGTGAGACGGGCCCCGCCCGGGGCGCTCCCCCGCTCGCCGGACGGGCCGCGGACCGGCGGCCCTCACTCGGCGGCCCTCACCCGGCGGCCTTCACCCGGCGGCCGGGCCGTCGAAGCCGCAGGTCTCCAGCAGGCGCCGCGCGCCCTCGCCGTCGATCCGTTCCGCGAGCTCCGCCAGCGGCGCCCCGCCCTCGCGCAGCAGACCGCTCTCGCGCGAGCGCCGGGCGCCCGCGTCCAGCCGGTGCCACAGCAGCGGGTTGGCGACGAGCACCTGCGGATCGAGCTCCACCCGGTTCCCCCCGGCGTCCCGCAGGACGAGGCGCGGCGTCATGCCGTCCGCGCGGCGCACCCGCGTCAGCAGGTCGGTCCGCACGCGCTTCTCGCCCAGCAGGCCGCGCACGGCGAGCCAGCCGTCGCCGGCGGTGACCCGGTGCGGCATCAGCACGGCCAGGAGGAGGGCCCCGAGCCCGGCCCAGCAGGCGCCGCGCGGCCCGTTCAGGCTCCCCCGGCCGAGGTCGGCGAGGACCAGGACGCCCGCGAGGGCCGTCCCGCAGTACCAGGCGGCCCGCGCCTCGCTGCGCCAGTGGCGGTCGTGGGCGAGGACGGCGCCGCCCGGCGGATGTGTCCGCGTCCGTGCGGCCTGCGCGGCGTGCCCGCCCGCCCGCGTCCTGTCGTGCCCGCCCGCCCGCACCCTTAAGGGCTGTCGCCGTCCCATGCTCGTGACGCTAGGCCCGGGCCGGGGGCGGACCGCCCGCTGTTGACGCAGTGCTGACGCTGTTTGGGCCAACCCTTACGCCCCGCTGACGTAACCCGGGCCGGGCCGTCAAGAACGCGTGAAGATCCCCCCAGGGCGCGCCAAGAGGCCGCCAAGACCGTGCGCGGGCGCGCGGAACCGGCTGCACGCTGGGCGTCCCACTCACGGAGGTACGAACGAAATGTCCCTGCTCGCCCACGCGAAGCCGCGGCCCGGCGGGGCCGACGAGGAACCGCCCGATACCGGCGCCGCGCGGCCCTGCGCCGAGGACCGGCACCGGCTGACCGCCACGCAGGGCCTCGCCGCCCTGTCCCTGGACGCGATGGCGTCGGTGGCCTACGGGCCCGAGTCGATCGTCCTGGTGCTGGCCGCGGCGGGCGCGTACGGACTGGGCTTCACGCTCCCGGTCACGCTCGCCATCGCCGCCCTGCTGGCGGTGCTCGTCGCCTCCTACCGGCAGGTCATCGCGGCGTTCCCCGACGGCGGCGGCTCGTACGCCGTCGCCAAGCGGCACCTCGGCCGGCGCACGGGCCTGGTGACCGCGGCCTCCCTGGTGCTGGACTACGTGCTGAACGTGGCGGTGTCGGTCACCGCCGGCGTCGCGGCCCTGACCTCCGCCTTCCCCTCCCTCTACGGCGACCGGCTGTGGATCTGCCTGGCCGTGCTCGCCCTGGTGACCGCGGTGAACCTGCGCGGCATCGTGGAGTCCGCCAAGTGGTTCATGGTGCCGACGGCCGTCTTCGTCGGCTCGATCCTGACCATGATCGTGGCCGGGCTGCTGCGGGACGCCCCTGCGAGCACCGAGGCCGCCGCCGGACACGCCTCCGTCCTCGCCGGCAACGCCACCTCCGTCGGCGCGCTGCTGCTCCTGAAGGCCTTCGCCGCGGGCTGTTCCGCCCTGACCGGCGTGGAGGCCGTGGCCAACGCCGTGCCGTCGTTCCGCGCCCCGGCGCAGCGGCGGGCCCAGCGCACGGAGGTCGCGCTCGGCGCCCTGCTGGGCGTCATGCTGATCGGCCTGTCGGTGCTGATCGGCCGCTTCCACCTGCAGCCGGCCGAGGGGGTCACCGTCCTCGCCCAGCTCGCCGACGCCTCCCTCGGCCACAACGGGGCCTTCTACGTGGTGCAGTTCGCGACCGTCGTCCTGCTGGCGCTGGCCGCGAACACTTCCTTCGGCGGGCTGCCGGTCCTGATGGCCCTGCTGGCCCGGGACAACTACCTGCCGCACGTCTTCGGCCTCAAGGCCGACCGGCAGGTGCACCGGCACGGCGTGCTGGCCCTGGCCGCCGTCTCCGCGCTGCTGCTGGTCTTCTCCGGCGGCGACGTCAACACGCTCGTGCCGCTGTTCGCGATCGGGGTGTTCGTCGGCTTCACCCTCTGCCAGGTGGGCATGGTGCGGCACTGGCGGCAGGAGCGCTCGGCGGGCTGGGCGGGCAAGGCGCTGCTCAACGGCTTCGGCGCGCTGCTGACGGGCGTGTCCGCGGTCGTCGTCACGGCCACGAAGTTCACGGAGGGCGCCTGGCTGATCGTCCTGGCGCTGCCGCTGATCGTGCTGGTCTTCGAGACCGTCCACCGCGCGTACGGGCGGATCGGCGAGCGGCTGGGGCTGGGCCGGGTGCCCGAGGCGCCGCGCCGCTGCCACAGCGTGGTCGTCGTCCCCGTCTCCTCCCTCTCCCGGCTGACCAGCAAGGCCCTGACCGCGGCCGTCTCCCTGGGCGACGAGGTCGTCGCGGTGACGGCCGTCCGGCCCGACGCGGAGGGGGCGCGGGCCGCGGAGACCCTGCGGCGCGACTGGGAGCTGTGGAACCCGGGCGTCGACCTGGTCGAACTGCCCGCGCCCACGCGCGCCCTGGGCCGCCCGATCGTCGACTACGTCCACGAGCTCACCGGCCGGCACCCCGACCACCGCGTCACCGTCCTCATCCCCGAGGTCGAGCCCGCGCACGTGTGGCAGCGGCTGCTGCAGAACCAGCGCGGCGCCGTCGTCGCCCACGCGGTGCGCCGCGACACGGACGCGGTGATCTGCCGCCTGCGCTTTCGCATCGGTGCATCACCGGGCGGCCGGAAGGCCGGCACGCGGCGGTAATCGCCCCGCCGCCCTGTCGTAATCCTCCCCCATCGCTGATCGTTGGTCCGTACGGTCCCGACCGCGAGGGGGAGAACCGACATGCCGATCAGCCGCAGACTGCTCCTGTCCGCAGGCGCCGCGCTCACCCTGACCGGGTGCGGGTCCGACACCGGGCGGGGCGACAAGGGCCGGGGCAGACCCCGGCTCTCCCACTGGTACCACCAGTACGGCGAGGCGGGCACCCGGCAGGCCGTGGGCCGCTACGCCGCCGGCTACGACAAGGCCGACGTGCGCATCGAGTGGCGGCCCGGCAACTACGACCAGCAGACCGCCGCCGCCCTGCTCACCGACTCCGGGCCCGACGTCTTCGAGGTCGACGGCCCGACCCTGGACCAGATCCGCGGCGGCCAGGTCACCGACCTCACCGCCCTGCTGGAGGGCGTGAAGGACGACTTCCACCCGGCGGTGCTCGCCCCCAAGACCTGGGACGGGCGAGTGTGGGGCATCCCGCAGGCGATCGACACCCAGCTGCTCTACTACCGCCGGAGCCTGCTGGAGAGGGCCGGGGTGCGCCCGCCGCGGACCCTGGACGAGCTGGTCGACGCCGCCGGGAAGCTCACCACCGGCTCCGTCAAAGGACTCTTCCTCGGCAACGACGGCGGCGCGGGCGTCCTCGGCGGCACACCGCTGTACGCGGCGGGCCTGACGCTCGTGACCGCCGACGGCAGGCCCGGCTTCGACGACCCGGCCGCCGCCCGCACCCTCGGCAAGCTGCACCGGCTGTACGCGGCCAAGTCCCTGCTGCTGGGCGCGCCCGCCGACTGGTCCGACCCGGCGGCCCTCGTCCAGGGCCTCACCGCCATGCAGTGGTCCGGGCTGTGGGCCCTGCCGCAGGTGAAGAAGGCCCTCGGCGACGACTTCGGGGTGCTGCCCTTCCCCGCCGACGGGCCCGCGGGCCGGCCGGCCGTGCCCCTCGGCGCGTACGCCGCGGCGGTCAGCGCCCGCAGCGGGCGGCGGAAGGAGGCCGAGGCGTACGTGAAGTGGCTGTGGGTCGACCGCACCGACCACCAGGAGGATTTCGCGCTCTCCTACGGCTTCCACGTCCCGGCCCGCACCTCTCTGGCCGCGAAGGCCGCGAAGCTCAAAACGGGGGCGGCCGCCGAGGTCGTACGGTTCACCGCCGACCACGGCTACGCCCAGCCGCTGCTGTGGACGGTCGCCGCGCGGACCGCCTACCAGGACGCGCTCAGCCGGATCATCAAGGAGGGCGCCGACCCGGAGCGCGAGCTGAAGGCGGTCGTGCGCCGCACCGCCGACGAACTGCGGCGCGCCGGGAAGAAGCCCTGACGTGGCGGCGCGCGGCATGTCGCGCCGGCGGCGGCAGGCCCTGTGGTTCTGGGCCTTCACCGGCCCGTTCGTGCTCGGCCTCGTCCTCTTCACCTACGTGCCCCTGGCCTGGAGCGTCTGGCTGAGCCTCTTCGAGGCGCACAACACCGTCACCCCCACCGACTTCGCGGGCCTGGACAACTACCGCGAGGTGCTCGGCGATCCGGCCTTCCGCTCCGCGCTCGGCACGTTCGTGCTGTTCACGGCCTTCATCGTGCCCGCCACGTATGGGCTGTCGCTGGGGCTCGCGCTGGCCGTGGGGCGGCTGCGGACCGCGCAGGCCTTCTTCCGGTCGGTCTTCTTCCTGCCCACGGCGTGCAGTTACGTGGTGGCGGCGCTGGTGTGGAAGCTGTCGGTCTTCAACGGGGTGCGGTTCGGGCTGGCCAACACCGTCCTCGGCTGGTTCGGCGCCGAACAGGTCGCGTGGCTGTCGACGACCGACCCGCCCTGGTACTGGCTGGTCCTGGTCACCGTCCGGCTGTGGCTGCAGGCCGGCTTCTACATGGTGCTCTTCCTCGCCGGGCTCCAGCGCATCCCGCCGCAGCTGTACGAGGCGGCGGCCGTCGACGGGGCGCGGCCGGGGTGGCAGACCTTCCGGCACATCACCTTCCCGGCGCTGCGGGCCACGTCCGTGGCGGTGGTGCTGCTGCTGGTCATCAACGCCTTCCAGGCGTTCGACGAGTTCTACAACCTGCTGTCGGACGCCCGCGGCTACCCGCCCTACGCCCGGCCGCCGCTGGTCTACCTCTACTACACGGCGCTCGGGCAGGGGCAGAACCTGGGCCTGGGCAGCGCGGGCGCGGTCGTCCTGGCGCTGGTGATCGCGGTGGTGTCGGTGGTGCAGGTGCGCTGGTTCGGCCTGGGCAGGAGGGAAGCATGAGGCGCACGGACGACGCCCTCGTACGGGCCGGGCGGGCGCTGCGGCTGGTGCTGCTGATCGTGCTGGCCGGGCTGTTCCTGATCCCCTTCTACCTGCTGGTGCGCAACGGCCTCGCCGCGGAGGAGGACATCACCTCGCCGGAGTGGACGTTCTTCCCCTCCGACGTGCACTGGTCGAACGTGCGGGAGCTGTTCGCCGACCCCGACGTGCCGATGGCGCACGCGCTGCTGAACTCCTCGCTGATCGCCGTGGCGACCACGCTCGGCACGCTGCTCCTCGCCTCGCTCGCCGGCTACGGCCTGGCCCGCATCCCCTACCGGCACGCCGACGCCGTCCTCTACGCGGTCCTGGGCACCCTGCTGGTGCCGGCGGCGGTCACCTTCGTGCCGTCGTTCGTGCTGGTGTCGTCGCTGGGCTGGGTCTCCAGCCTGCGCGGCCTCATCGTGCCGACGCTCTTCAGCGCCTTCGCCTGCTTCGTCTTCCGCCAGTACTTCCTGGGCTTCCCCCGGGAACTGGAGGACGCGGCGCAGGTCGACGGCCTGGGCCCGTGGCGCACGTACTGGCTGGTCGTCGTGCCCAACTCCCGCCCGGTGTTCGCGGCGGTCGGCACGATCGTCTTCATCGGCGCGTGGAACTCCTTCCTGTGGCCCCTGGTCATCGGCCAGGACCGCGACGCCTGGACGGTCCAGGTGGCCCTGTCGACGTTCACCACCGCCCAGTCCGTCAACCTCCACGAACTCTTCGTCGCCGCGGCGGTGTCGGTCGTACCGCTCCTGGTGGTGTTCGTCGTGCTGCAGCGCTACATCGTGGCCGGCGTGGAACGCTCGGGGATCGACGACTGAGCCGGCCTCGACGCGAGCTGTGGCGACCGGTGGCCGCCGCGCAGGAGGGCCGCGCCCAAGGGGGTCAGGGTGTGCATGACGGCGCTGCCGTTGCGCAGGGTCAGGACGAGGCCCGCCTCGCGGAGGACGCCCGCGTGCTGGCTGGCGGAGGCCGCGGACACCCCGACGCGCCGGGCGAGTTCGCTCGTCGTGCAGCCGCCGCCGATGGAGCCGAGCACCGCCGAGCGGGTGTGCCCGACGAGCTTGCCGAGCGAGCGCGGGGCGGTCTGCACGGCGGGTGCGGACTCCGACATGTGCCGGGCGGGGTAGACGAGGACGGGGGTGAGGTCGGGGTCCCGGTAGGTGACGGGCGTGCGCCGGCAGAAGAAGGAGGGCACGAGCAGCAGGCCCCGCCCGTTCAAGTGGACGTCGCGGTCGACGGGGTAGTCCGCTTCCAGGACGGGGGCGCGCCAGCGCATCATGGGCGGCAGTGAGGAGAGCAGGGCGTCCGCGCCGCCGTCCAGCAGGGCGCGCCCGCGCACGGCCCGGTCGGCTTCGATCTGGGCTTGGATGTGCTGCCAGTAGGGGGCTATCGCGGCCTCGTGGTAGGCCTGGAGCGCCCCGGTGAGCTTGGCGAAGGCACGGTCGTCGCCCTCGGCCATGGATCGTATCCAAGCGGGGAGCGTGCGGGCCGTGGAGAGCCGGCCGAGCTCGCGGTGCACCCGCTCCCCCGGCGTCTCGCGCAGGGCCTGCATGCCGGAGTCGAGTCCGAGTACCCCTTCGGGGGGCGTGAGGAAGTCCGGAAAATACCCGCGGGATGGCACCAGCGGGGCGAGAAGCCGAGTTTCACCATTCAACCGGGTCCGGGTTTCCGAGCGCCAATCCCCGAAGATCGACTCGCCTTGTTTGTCCCGGAGCCGGTGGAGGCTCAATACGGTTTCCCAGAGTGCGTCCGGGTCTCCGGCCAGGCGCAACCGGGCCAGATCGAGTCCAGTGAAATGGACGCGCAGCACCAAACCCCCACATGAGACATCCGCAACCACCCCCCGCTCACTGAGTATGCACACCGATACGAGCTGTTACCACGCCCTTTTGGCCACAGTTGAAAGGACTCGCGGCGAACGTGGGGGAAGCGAAATGCTATTCACGCACTCGGGGCCGCCCCCGCTCGTTCCCGTGGGGGGTGGCGAGCGAAAAAGCGGCCGCTGAGTATGCGAGTTGCCGCCCGAGCCGATGCGGGCGGCAACAACTCCCGGTGGGGGAGTAAAGAGGGGCGGCGCTCCCGCACGGGCGCCGCCCCTTCGCCCTGTCCGGGCCCGGCATGACCACAGGTCAGCCACATGTCGGGCACATCTCGGGCGCAGGACCACCACACGACGATCACCTGCCGGTAACCCCTGCGTCATGTGCCGGAGACACTGCCGCACCACCACTCGTCCCACGGGCCCCGCGCGAGGGGCGGTTTTCCGCCACGGCCCACCGGGCCGAGGGGCCTTGGTCCGTACCGACCGGTCAGTCCCGGTCCGCCCCCGGCCGTCCTTCCGCCGGGCCGCGGCCGCCCGGAAACGCCTCGCGGCCGCCTCTCCACCGTACGCACTCTCCGCACACGGACGAAGGGGCGGCCCCCCGCACGGGTGCCGCCCCTCCAGGATCCGGAGCCGTCGCCGGGGCTGAGGGTCGGGGTCGCCCCGGCGACGGCTCCGCCGCGCCGGCCCGGTTCGTGCCGGGCCGGTGCGGCCGCCGCATCAGCGGCTGTCGGAGCCCCCGTTGCCGAGCGCTGCGGCACGGCCCGCCTCCAGGCGCGCCACGGGGATGCGGAAGGGGGAGCAGGAGACGTAGTCCAGACCCACCTCGTGGAAGAAGTGCACCGACTCGGGGTCGCCGCCGTGCTCGCCGCAGACGCCGAGCTTGAGGTCGGGGCGGGTGGCGCGGCCGGCCTTGGCGGCCTCGCGGACCAGCGAGCCGACGCCGTCCTTGTCGATGGTCTCGAAGGGGCTGACGCCGAAGATGCCCTTCTCCAGGTACGCGGTGAAGAAGCTCGCCTCGACGTCGTCGCGGGAGAAGCCCCACACGGTCTGGGTCAGGTCGTTGGTGCCGAAGGAGAAGAACTCGGCGGCCTCGGCGATCTGCCCGGCCGTCAGCGCGGCCCGCGGCAGCTCGATCATGGTGCCGAGGGTGAGCTTGAGGTCGGTGCCGGTGGCCTGCTCGACCTCGGCGATGACCCGCTCGGCCTCCTCGCGGACGATCTCCAGCTCCTGGACGGTGCCCACCAGCGGGATCATGATCTCGGCGCGCGGGTCGCCGTTGGCGTTCGCGCGCTCGGCCGCGGCCTCGGCGATGGCCCGCACCTGCATGGCGAACAGGCCCGGGATGACGAGGCCGAGGCGGACGCCGCGCAGGCCGAGCATCGGGTTCTGCTCGTGGAGCTTGTGCACGGCCTGCAGCAGGCGCAGCTCGTTCTCGTGCGCCTCCTGGCGGGCCTCGGCGAGCGCGACCCGCACCGACAGCTCGGTGATGTCGGGGAGGAACTCGTGCAGCGGCGGGTCGAGCAGGCGGACCGTGACCGGCAGCCCGTCCATGGCCTCGAAGAGCTCCACGAAGTCGGCCTTCTGCAGCGGCAGCAGGGCCCCGAGCGCCTCGTCGCGCTCGGACTCGGTGTCGGCGAGGATCAGGCGCTCGACCATCTCGCGGCGCTCGCCGAGGAACATGTGCTCGGTGCGGCACAGGCCGATGCCCTGGGCGCCGAAGCGGCGGGCGCGGGCGGCGTCCTCGGCGTTGTCGGCGTTGGCGCGCACGCGCAGGCGGCGTACGCGGTCGGCGTAGGCCATGACGCGGTGGACGGCCTGGACGAGCTCGTCGGCGTCGTCGGCGCCGGCGTGCATGCGGCCCTCGAAGTACTCGACGACCGGGGAGGGCACGACGGGCACCTCACCGAGGTAGACCTTGCCGGTGGAGCCGTCGATGGAGACGACCTCGCCCTCCTCGATGACGACACCGCCCGGCGCGGTCATGCGGCGCCGCTTGGTGTCGACCTCCAGCTCCTCGGCGCCGCAGACACAGGTCTTGCCCATGCCGCGGGCGACGACGGCCGCGTGCGAGGTCTTGCCGCCGCGCGAGGTGAGGATGCCCTCGGAGGCGATCATGCCGTCGAGGTCGTCGGGGTTGGTCTCGCGGCGGATGAGGATGACCTTCTCGCCCGAGCGCGACCACTTGACGGCGGTGTAGGAGTCGAAGACGGCCTTGCCGACGGCGGCGCCGGGCGAGGCGGCGATGCCCCGGCCCAGCAGCTCGGTCTTCGCCTTGTCGTCGAAGCGCGGGAACATCAGCTGAGCCAGCTGCGCGCCGGTGACGCGCTGCAGCGCCTCGGCCTCGTCGATCAGGCCCTGGTCCACCAGCTGCGTGGCGATGCGGAAGGCGGCGCCCGCGGTGCGCTTGCCGACGCGGGTCTGCAGCATCCACAGCTTGCCGCGCTCGATGGTGAACTCGATGTCGCACAGGTCCTTGTAGTGCGTCTCGAGCGTCTCCATGATCTGCATCAGCTGGTCGTAGGACGCCTTGTCGATGCGCTCCAGGTCGGCGAGCGGCACGGTGTTGCGGATGCCCGCGACGACGTCCTCGCCCTGGGCGTTCTGCAGGTAGTCGCCGTAGACGCCCTGGTGGCCGCTGGCGGGGTCGCGGGTGAAGGCGACGCCGGTGCCGGAGTCGGGGCCGAGGTTGCCGAAGACCATGGAGCAGATGTTGACGGCGGTGCCGAGGTCGCCGGGGATGCGCTCCTGGCGGCGGTAGAGCTTGGCGCGGTCGCCGTTCCACGAGTCGAAGACCGCCCGGACGGCGAGGTCCATCTGCTCGCGCGGCTCCTGCGGGAAGTCGCGGCCGGTGCCCTGGGCGACGATGCCCTTGAACTCCTCGACCAGGCGCTCGAGGTCGGCGGCGTCGAGCTCGACGTCGGTGGTGACGCCCTTGGCGCGCTTGGCCTCGTCGAGGGCCTCCTCGAAGAGCTCGCCGTCCACGCCGAGGACGGTCTTGCCGAACATCTGGATGAGGCGGCGGTAGGAGTCCCACGCGAACCGCTCGTCCCCGGCCTGGGCGGCGAGGCCGGCCACGGAGGCGTCGGAGAGCCCGATGTTGAGGACGGTGTCCATCATGCCGGGCATGGAGAACTTGGCTCCGGACCGGACCGAGACCAGCAGCGGGTCGTCCGCCTGCCCCAGCTTCTTGCCCATCTGCTTCTCGAGGGCGTCGAGGTGGGCGGAGACCTCGTCGCGCAGGGCGACGGGCTCGGTGCCGCTCTCGAGGTAGACCTTGCAGGCTTCGGTGGTGATGGTGAAGCCGGGGGGGACGGGCAGGCCGAGGTTGGTCATCTCGGCGAGGTTGGCGCCCTTCCCGCCGAGCAGGTCCTTCAGGTCCTTGTTGCCCTCGGTGAAGTCGTAGACGAACTTCTGCTGATTGGTGGTTTCCGGCACGGGACTCGACTCCTCACTGGGGTCCCCCCGTACACAGTTGGGGGAAGGCGTGCTCAAACGTGCTGACGGCGGGGAGCGTACCCAGATCGAAGGCTTATGAGGAGGTCCACCCCCCGGCCATATGGGCGTAACCGCCTGTCAGCCAGCAGATCGAAAGTCACGCCCCGGTAAAGGGCCCGAGAGCCGATCGTTCGACTTCTGAAGACAGGATGACAAAAAGAAGTCGGCAGATCACGGAGGGTCGAGGAACGGCGGGGTGAGCCGTCGACTTGTGAAAGCAAGAGGGGTGGCACGCAGTGCCACCCCTCAAGAGATGCACCCCCGGATCAGGCGCTCATCTGAGCATGCCCCCGATCAGAGGTGGCGAGAATCACGCCCTCTCAGCCGCCGGACGTGTCGAGTTCGGCGTCCGCGCTGACGGCCGCGCAGTCGTACGGGTCGTCCAGCCAGCCGTCCGGGAGCACCACGCGGTTGCGGCCGGACGTACGGCCGCGGGGGCCGTCGGCGCCCACCGGCCAGGCCTGGTCCAGATCCAGCTCGCTCAGATGAGCGTCCAGCTCGGCCAGGGACGAGGTGATCGCCAGCTTCTTGCGCATGTCCGAGCCGATGGAGAAGCCCTTGGTGTACCAGGCCACGTGCTTGCGGAAGTCGATGACGCCGCGCTCCTCGCTCTCCAGCCACTCCCCCAGCAGCGTGGCGTGGCGCAGCATCACGCGGGCGACCTCGCGCAGGGTGGGCGCGGTGAAGGCGTCCCCGCCCTCGAAGGCGGTGACCAGGTCGCCGAAGAGCCAGGGGCGCCCCAGGCAGCCGCGGCCGACCACGACGCCGTCGCAGCCGGTCTCGCGCATCATCCGCACGGCGTCCTCCGCCGACCAGATGTCGCCGTTGCCGAGCACGGGGATCTCCGGCACGGCCTCCTTGAGCCGGGCTATGGCCTCCCAGTCGGCGGTGCCGCCGTAGTGCTGGGCGGCCGTGCGGCCGTGCAGGGCGACGGCGGTCACGCCCTCCTCGACGGCGATCCGGCCGGCGTCGAGGAAGGTGATGTGGTCGTCGTCGATGCCCTTGCGCATCTTGATCGTCACCGGGAGGCTGCCGGCGTTGCCGACGGCCTCGCGCAGGATCGAGCGCAGCAGGTTGCGCTTGTACGGCAGGGCCGAGCCGCCGCCCTTGCGGGTGACCTTGGGGACCGGGCAGCCGAAGTTCAGGTCGATGTGGTCGGCCAGGTCCTCGTCCACGATCATGCGGACGGCCTTGCCGACGGTGACCGGGTCGACGCCGTAGAGCTGGATCGAGCGGGGCTTCTCGGTGCCGTCGAAGTGGACCAGCCGCATGGTCTTGGCGTCGCGCTCGACCAGGGCGCGGGTGGTGATCATCTCGCTGACGAACAGCCCCTTGCCGCCGGAGAACTCGCGGCACAGCGTGCGGAAGGGCGCGTTGGTGATGCCCGCCATGGGGGCGAGGACCACGGGCGGCCACACGGTGTGCGGGCCGATCTGGAGCGGCGTGGCGGCGTCATTCGTCATGGCCCCATTGTCGCGTACCGCGCCGGGGTATTTAGTTGTACTCTTTAAATTATTAGAGGCGTACAACTATTGCTTCCGGTCATCTTCCGTGCGCCCACTCCCAGGGGGTCCCGTGCCTGAGCTCTCCCGGCGTCGCCGGTTTCTGATCCTGGCCATCTGCTGCACCAGCCTGCTGATGGTCAGCCTCGACAACACGATCCTGAACGTCGCGCTGCCCTCCATGCAGCGGGAGCTCGACGCCTCCGTCCCCGGGCTGCAGTGGACGATCGACGCCTACACCGTCGTCCTCGCCTCGCTGCTGATGCTCGCCGGCTCCACCGCCGACCGGCTGGGCCGCCGGCGCGTCTTCCAGGCCGGGCTGGTCCTCTTCACCGCGGGCTCCGTGCTGTGCAGCCTCGCGCCGGGGCTCGGCTGGCTGATCGCCTTCCGCATGGTGCAGGCCGTGGGCGGCTCCATGCTCAACCCCGTCGCCATGTCGATCATCACCAACACCTTCACCGACCCCCGGGAACGGGCCCGCGCCATAGGCGTGTGGGGCGCCGTCGTCGGCATCAGCATGGCCGCCGGGCCGATCATCGGCGGCGCGCTCGTCGAGACCACCGGCTGGCGCGCCATCTTCTGGATCAACCTGCCGGTCGGGCTGGCCGCGCTCGCCATGACCGCGCGGTACGTGCCCGAATCCCGTGCCGCCACCGCCCGCCGGGCCGACCCCGTCGGACAGCTGCTGGTGATCGCCCTCCTCGGCTCGCTCACGTACGGGATCATCGAAGGCGCCGTCGCCGGGTGGGGCTCCCCCCTCATCCTCGGCTGCTTCGGGCTCGCCGCCGCCTGTCTGGCCGTCCTCGTCCCCTACGAGCGGCGCCGCGCGGAACCCCTGATCGAGCCGCGGCTCTTCCGCAGCGCGCCCTTCGGCGGGGCCACCGTCATCGCCGTGTCCGCCTTCGCCGGGCTCGGCGGCTTCCTCTTCCTCACCACCTTGCACCTGCAGAACGAGCGCGGCCTCTCCGCACTCGACGCCGGCCTCTACATGCTGCCCATGGCCCTCATGTGCCTCGTCTTCGCGCCGGTGTCCGGCCGGCTCGTCGGGACCCGTGGCCCGCGGCTGCCGCTGCTGCTCGCCGGGATCGCCATGACGGCCAGCGGGGTGCTCTTCGCCGCCTTCGACGCCGGCTCCTCCGACACCCTCCTGATCACCGCCTACGTCCTCTTCGGCGCCGGCTTCGGCCTGGTCAACGCGCCCATCACCAACACCGCCGTCTCCGGCCTGCCGCGCGCCCGCGCCGGGGTCGCCGCCGCCGTCGCCTCCACCAGCCGGCAGGTCGGCAGCTCGCTGGGCGTCGCCGTGATCGGCGCGGCCGTCGCCGCGGGGCTGCAGGGCACCGGCTGGTGGATCATCACCGGCTGCGGCGCGGCCGTCCTCGTGGTCGGTACGATCACCACCGGCCGCTGGGCCGCCCGGACCGCCGAGCGCGCCGCGGCCCGCCCCGACCCCCACGCCGAGCGGAGCAGGATCCCGGTGACGACACCATGACCACGCATGACACACACGACGAGGCGGCGCAGCGTGCCTGGGGGCAGCTGCGGGAGATCGTCCTCGGCGGCAACGAACGCCGCAAAGAGGTCGTCGACGCGCTCGGCATGAGCTTCTTCCGGGTGAAGGCGCTGCGGCGCATCGCCCGCGGCCCGCTCACGCTCCGCGAGCTGGCCGAACAGCTGATGACCGACCGCCCGTACACCACGCTCGTCGTGGACGACCTCGCCGGGCGCGGCCTGGTCGAACGCACCGCGAACCCGGCCGACCGCCGCTCGAAGATCGTCTCGGTCACCCCGGCGGGCCGCGAGGCGGCGGCCCGCGCGGAACGCATCCTGGGCACCCCGCCCCCGGCCCTCCTGGCCCTCCCCCCGGAAGACCTGGCGGCCCTGGACCGCATCACGGCCCATTTGGCGGGAGCCCCATCCCGACCCGCCGAGGACTGACCCGGCGAACGCAGGGGCCCGGTCCGGCACCGCCGCCACGACCGCGGTGGGCACTCGCGCGGCAGCAGCAACTGCCCACCACGCTGGTCGCTCGCCGCGGCAGCGGCAAATCCCCGCGGCACGCTCAGGACGTCGTAGCGCGCGTCAGAGCCGTCAGGCGGGTGCGTGTTTCCTCGTCCGCCGGAGTGAACGTCACGACGCGGCCGCCGGGGTGCGGCCCCGTCCACAGGCTGGTGTGGTTCAGGCGCAGTTCGCCGGTGCGGGCGTGCCACAGCGTGCGCACGCGGTAGGCCGTGACGGGAGCGACCTCGTGCCGTGCCCACAGCACCCGGAACTCCGGCGACGCCCGCAGCAGCTTCGCCAGCAGGTGTTCCCACGCCGGATCGGCGAGGTGCTCGGCCATGGCCGCCCGGAACTTCGCGGCCATGGCCCCTATCGTCTCCTCCCGGTCGACGAACGTGGCCCGCACCTCCTCGTTGGTGAACGCGAGCCACATGCAGTTGCGTTCCTCGGGCGGCAGCTTGTCGAGGTCGCACATCAGCGCGCTGTACGTGCGGTTGTAGGCGAGGATGTCGTACCGCGAGTTCTGGATGCAGGCGGGGAACGGCTCCAGCTGCTCCAGCATCATGCGCAGGTCCGCGGAGACCCCGGGGCAGTCGGTCTCCGGCAGCGGGTCGATCGCCCCCGCGAGGGCGAAGAGGTGGCTGCGCTCGCTGCGGTCGAGCTGCAGCGCGCGGGAGACGGCGTCGAGGACCTGCGGGGAGACCTTGATGTCGCGGGCCTGCTCCAGCCACGTGTACCAGGTGACGCCCACCGCGGCGAGGTGGGCGACCTCCTCCCGGCGCAGCCCGGGCGTGCGCCGCCGCGGCCCGCGCGGCAGCCCCGCCCGTTCGGGCGAGACGCGTTCGCGGCGGCTGCGCAGGAAGGCGGCGAGCTCCCCGCGGCGGACGTCGTCGGCGGTGGGCGCGGGGACGGCCCGGGTCTCCTGCAGCATCGTGGTCATGTCTCCAGCGTGCGCGAGGCCGGCGGCCCGTTCCAGGTAGTGCTGGTACCAGGATAAGAAGGCTCTGGTACCGGGCTGGGAGAGCGGGCACCGTCAGAGTGTGAGCGATACCCGAATACCCTCCCCCGCCGCCGCGGCCGTCGCGGCTTCCCCCTCGATCCCGAAGTCCCGTCCCGCGCTGACCCCCCTGGGCCTGTTCACCGTGCTGACGGGCGCGGCGCTGCCCATGGTCGACTTCTTCATCGTCAACGTCGCCCTGCCGGCCATCGACCACGACCTGCACGCGGGCCCGGCGCTGCTGGAGATGGTGGTCGGCGGCTACGGGGTCGCGTACGCCGTGCTGCTGGTGCTCGGCGGCCGGCTGGGCGACATGGTGGGGCGGCGCCGGCTGTTCCTGTGGGGCACGGCCGCGTTCGGGGTGACGTCGGTGGCGTGCGGTCTGGCGCCGGGCGCGTGGGAGCTGGTGGTCGCGCGGATCGCGCAGGGCGCGGC
This sequence comes from Streptomyces sp. URMC 124, assembly GCF_051386455.1. Lineage (NCBI taxonomy): Bacteria > Bacillati > Actinomycetota > Actinomycetes > Kitasatosporales > Streptomycetaceae > Streptomyces > Streptomyces sp. URMC 124. The sequence goes on along the minus strand of NZ_JBPQTS010000008.1, from coordinate 2,433 downwards.
GTCCGCGCTGATGCTGCCCCAGGTGCTGGCCACGATCCAGGCGACGACGAGCGGGCCGGCCCGGGCCAGGGCGCTCAGCTTCTACAGCGGTACGGCCGGGGTGTCCGCCTCGGTCGGCCAGGTGCTGGGCGGGGTGCTGGTGGCCGCCGACGTGGCGGGCACCGGCTGGCGGTCGATCTTCCTGGTGAACGCGCCGATCGCGGTGGTCGCGCTGGTCCTGGCGGGCCGCGCGGTGCCCGAGACCCGCTCGGAGCGCCCGACGCGGGTGGACGGTGCGGGGACGGTGCTGCTGTCGCTGTCGCTGGTCTCCTTGCTGGTGCCGCTGACGGAGGGCCGGGCGACGGGCTGGCCGGTGTGGTCGTGGGTGCTGCTGGCGGTCTTCCCGTTCGCGGCGGTGGCGTTCGCGGTGACGGAGCGGCGCCTGGAGCGGTCCGGCGACGGGGCGCGGACGCCGCTGGTGCCGCCGTCGCTGCTGCGCGTGCGCTCGGTGCGGACGGGGCTGACGGTGCTGGTGCCGTTCTCGCTCGGCTGGGGCGGCTTCATGTTCGTGCTGGCGGTGGTGCTGCAGGAGGGGCTGCGGCTGGGGCCGATGGCGGCGGGGCTGTCGCTGCTGCCGATGTGCCTGGCGTTCTTCGCGGCGTCCCTCGCCTGCCCCCGGCTGTTCGGCCGGTACGGGCGGCGGGCCGTGACGGCCGGGGCGCTGATCCAGGGGGTGGGGCTGCTCGGGGTGGCGGTGTCCTTCTTCCGGGGCTGGGACAGCGGGGCCGGTCTGTGGTGGGCGTGCGCGGCGCTGGCCGTCCAGGGCGCGGGCCAGGGCTTGGTGCTGCCGCTGACGCTGCGGACGGTGCTGAGCGAGGTGCCGGTGGCGCAGGCGGGCGTGGGCAGCGGGGTCATGGTCACCACGCAGCAGGCGTTCATGGCGCTGGGGGTGGCCACGCTCGGGTCGCTGTTCCTGTCCCTGTCGGACGCGGTGGGGATGCGGGATGCGCTCGCGGTGACGCTGGGGGTGCAGTTGGTGACGGTGGTGGCGACGGTGCTGCTGACGCTGCGGTTGCCGCGCGTGGAGGGCTGAGCGGACGAGCCGAGGGGCCGGGCCTGTCCGGGGCCGGGACGACGTACATGGAATGACAGATATTGAAATCTGTCATTCCATGTGTCACTCTTCAGGGGAGCCCGGATGCCTCCGGCTACCCGCCTTGAGCGGATTCCTACCGATTCATCGCGTCGGTTCCCCTGATCTCCCGAAGGAGCCCCCCATGCAGCACCGCACCCTCGGCACCACCGGCCCCCGGGTCTCCGCCCTCGGACTCGGCGCGATGGGCATGTCCGCCCTCTACGGCGAAGCCGACCGCGCCGAGTCGATCGCGACGATCCACGCCGCGCTCGACGCCGGCGTCACCCTGATCGACACCGGCGACTTCTACGGCATGGGCCACAACGAGCTGCTCATCGGCGAAGCCCTGCGCACCACGAGCGAGGCCAACCGCGCCAAGGCGCTCACCAGCGTCAAGTTCGGCGCCCTGCGCGACCCCGACGGCGGCTGGTCCGGCTACGACGGCCGGCCCGCCGCGGTGAAGAACTTCGCCGCGTACTCGCTGCAGCGGCTGGGCACCGACCACATCGACGTCTACCGCATCGCCCGCGTCGACCCCGACGTGCCGATCGAGGAGACGGTCGGCGCCATCGCCGACCTCGTCCAGGCCGGCCACGTGCGCCACATCGGCCTCTCCGAGGTGGGCGCCGACACCCTGCGCCGGGCCGCGGCCGTGGCGCCCATTTCCGACCTGCAGATCGAGTACTCGCTGATCTCCCGCGGCATCGAGGAGCAGATCCTGCCCACCGCGCGCGAGCTGGGCATCGGCGTCACCGCGTACGGCGTGCTCTCCCGCGGACTCATCAGCGGCCACTTCGACCGGGACCGGCAGCTCGGCGCGGGTGACTTCCGCGGCATGAGCCCGCGCTTCCAGGGCGAGAACCTGCAGCGCAACCTCGACCTCGTCGACGCGCTGCGCAAGGTCGCCGAGGACAAGGGCGCGAGCGTCGCCCAGACCGCCATCGCCTGGGTCCTCGCCCAGGGCGAGGACATCGTCCCCCTCGTCGGCGCCCGCCGCCGCGACCGCCTCACCGAGGCGCTCGGCGCGCTCGACCTGACCCTGGACGCCGCCGACCTCGCCGCCATCGAAAAGGCCGTCCCCGCCGGCGCCGCGGCCGGCGCCCGCTACCCGGCCTCCCAGATGGCCCACCTCGACAGCGAACGATGAGCCCTGCGGGCGGCTTGCGACCCCGGGCCCGCGGCCCGTTCGGCACCGCCGGACACCACCACGGTGCTTGCCCGCCACGGCGGCGGAAGAAAGTGCCCGGCGCCACCGGACCGGACCCAGCCGTCACTGCGTACGGCCACCCTGGGCAACCCACAGCGCAACCCGGCGGCGC
>NZ_JBPQTS010000007.1:0-83057 GCF_051386455.1 Streptomyces sp. URMC 124 | reverse complement strand
GCGGCGTTCGTCGCGGGGCGCGTGGGGCAGGGTGAAGCCGCCGGGGCGGGCGACGCGGGCGTTGAAGTCCTCGAAGCCGGGGATGACGCGGGCGATGCGGTCGCGGATGGTGGCGTAGTCCCGCTCGAAGGCCTCCCACGGAGTGGTGGAGGCGGCGCCGAGGACGCGCCGGGCGAGCCGGCAGACGATGGCGGGCTCGGAGAGGAGGTGGGGGCTCGCGGGCTTCAGGCCGCCGCGGGAGGCGTGGACCATGCCCATGGAGTCCTCGACGGTGACGAACTGGTCGCCGCCGGCCTGCCGGTCGCGCTCGGTGCGGCCGAGGGTGGGCAGGATGAGGGCGCGGGCTCCGGTGATCACGTGGGAGCGGTTGAGCTTGGTGGAGACGTGGACGGTGAGGCGGGCGCGGCGGACGGCGGCCTCGGTGACGTCGGTGTCGGGGGTGGCGGAGACGAAGTTGCCGCCCATGGCGAAGAAGACCTTGGCCTCGCCGTCGCGCAGGGCGCGGATGGCGCGGACGACGTCAAGGCCGTGTTCGCGCGGCGGGGTGAAGCCGAATTCCTTTTCCAGGGCGTCGAGGAAGGCGGGTGCGGGGCGTTCGAAGATGCCCATGGTGCGGTCGCCCTGGACGTTGCTGTGGCCGCGGACGGGGCAGACGCCGGCGCCGGGGCGGCCGATGTCGCCGCGCAGGAGGAGGAGGTTGACGACTTCCTTGATGGTGGGGACGGCGTGCTTGTGCTGGGTGAGGCCCATGGCCCAGCAGGCGATGGTGCGCTTGGAGGCGAGGATCATGCCGAGGGCCTGCTCGATCTCGGCGCGGCTCAGGCCGGTGGCGCGCAGGGTCTCGTCCCAGTCGGCGGCGAGGGCGGCGCGGCGGAAGTCCTCGTACCCGTGGGTGTGTTCGCGGACGAACTCCGTGTCCACCGCGCCCTCGGTCTCCAGGACGAGCTTGTTGAGCATCCGGAAGAGCGCCTGGTCGCCGCCGAGGCGGATCTGCAGGAACAGGTCGGTCAGGGCGGTGCCGTTGCCGGCGAGGCCGCGGGCGTTCTGCGGGTTCTTGAAGCGTTCCAGGCCGGCTTCGGGGAGCGGGTTGACCGTGATGATCTTCGTGCCGCCGCGCTTGGCCTTCTCCAGGGCGCTGAGCATGCGGGGGTGGTTGGTGCCGGGGTTCTGCCCGGCGACGATGATCAGGTCGGCCTTGTAGAGGTCTTCCAGGAGGACGCTGCCCTTGCCGATGCCGATGGTTTCCGACAGGGCCGAGCCGGAGGACTCGTGGCACATGTTGGAGCAGTCGGGCAGGTTGTTGGTGCCGTACTCGCGGGCGAAGAGCTGGTAGAGGAAGGCGGCTTCGTTGCTGGTGCGGCCGGAGGTGTAGAAGACGGCTTCGTCGGGGGAGGCGAGGGCGGTCAGTTCCCCGGCGATGATGTCGAAGGCGCGCTCCCAGCTGACCGGCTCGTAGGCGGCGGATCCCTCGGCCAGGTACATGGGGGTGGTGAGGCGGCCTTGCTGGCCGAGCCAGTAGCCGCTGCGCCCGGCGAGGTCGGCCACGGGGTGGCGGGCGAAGAAGTCGGGGGTGACGCGGCGCAGGGTGGCTTCTTCGGCGACGGCCTTGGCGCCGTTCTCGCAGAATTCGGCGGCGTGGCGCTTGTCGGGCTCGGGCCAGGCGCAGCCGGGGCAGTCGAAGCCGTCCTTCTGGTTGACCTTGAGGAGGGTGAGGGCGGTGCGGCGGGCGCCCATCTGCTGGTGGGCGATGCGCAGGGAGTGGGCGACGGCGGGCAGGCCGGCGGCGGCGTACTGCGGGGCGGTGACGTCCGGTGCGTCCTGGACGGGATCGCCGGTGGGTGGCTTGCCTGCCATGTCGCTCTCCCTTGAGCGGTCGGTGGTGCGCTGTGTCACTACGGGTCTGCCGTACGGATCTGCTGCGCGGGTCTGCCGACGGATCTCTCCGTACGGATCTCTCCGTGCGGGTCTCTCCGTTCGGTCCGATCCTGTCACGGGGCGGTGGCGGGTGCCGGGGGGAGGTCGGGCGTGGCCGGGATTGTCAGTGGGGCGTGGCAGGATCGGGGGCGTGGCAGCAAAGGCAGTGAAGACGAACGAACCGACCGGCAGCGAGGCAGCGGAGGGAGGTCGCCCCCGCCTGCTCCTCATGGACGGGCACTCGATGGCGTACCGGGCGTTCTTCGCGCTGCCCGCGGAGAATTTCACGACGGCGGCCGGGCAGACGACGAATGCGGTGTACGGCTTCGCGTCCATGCTCGCCAATACGCTGCGTGATGAGCAGCCCACGCACTTCGCGGTGGCGTTCGACGTGTCGCGCAAGACGTGGCGCTCGGAGGAGTTCCCGGAGTACAAGGCGACGCGTTCGAAGACGCCGGATGACTTCAAGGGCCAGGTGGAGCTGATCGGCGACATGCTGGACGCGATGAGCGTGCGGCGTTTCGCGGTGGACGGCTTCGAGGCCGATGACGTGATCGCCACGCTGGCCACGCAGGCGGAGGCCGAGGGTTTCCACGTCTCGATCGTCACCGGCGACCGTGATTCCTTCCAGCTCGTTTCGGACGACGTGACGGTGCTGTATCCGACGAAGGGCGTCTCGGAGCTGACGCGTTTCACGCCGGAGAAGGTGCAGGAGAAGTACGGCCTGTCGCCGTCGCAGTATCCGGACTTCGCGGCGCTGCGCGGTGACCCGTCGGACAATCTGCCGGGCATCCCGGGCGTGGGCGAGAAGACCGCCGCGAAGTGGATCAATCAGTTCGGTTCGTTCGCGGAGTTGGTGGAGCGCGTCGAGGAGGTCAAGGGCAAGGCCGGGCAGAACCTCCGTGATCACCTGGAGGCCGTCAAGCTCAACCGCCGCCTGACGGAGATGGTGCGTGACGTCGAGCTGCCGGTGGGCCCGGAGGGGCTGCGCCGCGCGGCGTACGACCGCAAGGCGCTGATCGCGTTCCTGGAGGGTCTGGAGATCCGCAATCAGGGTCTGCGGGAGCGGCTGCTGGCCGCGGACCCGGGTGCGGAGGCCGCGGAGGAGATCGTTCCCGAGGCGGGCGCCGAGGTGGACGGCACGGTGCTGGGCGCGGGCGAGCTCGCGCCGTGGCTGGCCGGGCACGGCTCGGCTCCGCTGGGCGTGGCCGTGGTCGACTCCTGGTCGCTGGGCAGCGGCCGGGTCGCGGAGATCGCGCTGGCGACGGGCGAGGGCCCCGCGGCCTGGTTCGACCCCGCCGAGCTGGACGAGGCCGACGAGCGGGCGTTCGCCGCGTGGAGCGCGGACGCGGGCGCGCCGAAGGTCATGCACGACGCCAAGTCCGCGATGCGGGTCTTCGCCGAGCACGGCTGGGTCATCGAGGGCGTCACGATGGACACGGCGCTGGCCGCGTATCTGGTCAAGCCGGGTCGCCGTTCCTTCGCCCTGGACGCGCTGTCGGTGGAGTACCTGGGCCGCGAGCTGGCCACGGCCGCCGCGGGCGACGGTCAGCTGGCGTTCGGTGCGGACGAGCAGGCCGAGGCGGACGCACTGATGGGCCGGGCCCGTACGGTCCTCGATCTGGGTGCGGCGTTCACCACGCGCCTGGAGGAGGTCGGCGCGGCGGAGCTGATGCGCAATGTGGAGCTGCCGACGAGCGCGCTGCTGGCCCGCATGGAGCGGGCGGGCATCGCCGCCGACCGGGGCTGGCTGGAGCGCATGGAGCAGCAGTTCGCGGCCGCGGTGCAGCAGGCCGTGCAGGAGGCGCACGCCGCTGCGGGCCGCGAGTTCAACCTGGGCTCGCCGAAGCAGCTGCAGGAGGTGCTCTTCGGTGAGCTGGGCCTGCCGAAGACGAAGAAGACCAAGACCGGGTACACCACGGACGCCGACGCCCTGGCGTGGCTGGCGGCGCAGACGGACAACGAACTCCCGGTGATCATGCTGCGTCACCGTGAGCAGTCGAAGCTGCGCTCCACGGTCGAGGGGCTGATCAAGGCGATCGCCCCCGGCGGCCGCATCCACACCACCTTCAACCAGACGGTGGCGGCCACGGGCCGGCTGTCGTCCACCGACCCCAACCTGCAGAACATCCCGGTGCGCACGGACGAGGGCCGGGCGATCCGCCGCGGCTTCGTCGTCGGCGAGGGCTTCGAGTCGCTGATGACCGCCGACTACAGCCAGATCGAGCTGCGCGTGATGGCCCACCTGTCGGAGGACGAGGGCCTGATCGAGGCGTTCAACTCCGGTGAGGACCTGCACACCACCGTCGCCTCCCAGGTCTTCGGCGTCGCCAAGACCGAGGTCGACCCGGAGATGCGCCGGAAGATCAAGGCGATGTCGTACGGCCTGGCGTACGGTCTGTCGGCGTTCGGCCTGTCCCAGCAGCTGAACATCGCCCCGGGCGAGGCCGGCAAGCTGATGGACACCTTCTTCGAGCGCTTCGGCGGCGTGCGGGATTATCTCCAGCGGGCCGTGGTCGAGGCGCGCGCCACGGGTTACACCGAGACGATGCTCGGCCGCCGCCGCTATCTGCCGGACCTCAACAGCGACAACCGCCAGCGCCGTGAGATGGCCGAGCGGATGGCGCTGAACGCCCCGATCCAGGGCACGGCCGCGGACATCGTCAAGATCGCGATGCTGCGGGTGGGCGAGGCGCTGGAGGCGGAGCAGCTCTCGTCGCGGATGCTGCTGCAGGTCCACGACGAAATCGTGCTGGAGATCGCGCCGGGCGAGCGGGAGGCCGTCGAGGCGCTGGTCCGCCGCGAGATGGCCGGGGCGGTCTCGCTGAGCGCGCCGCTGGACGTGTCGGTGGGCGTCGGGCGGGACTGGGAGTCCGCGGCGCACTGAGTGCGCCGCGCACCGAGTGCGCCCGCGTCCGTACGGCTACGGCCCCTCTGCCTTCACGGGAGAGGGGCCGTGCTTCACGGGAGGACGGCCGTGCGCGTGGTTCTCATCTGCGGCGTGCGTTGCTACCGTGCCCACTCCTGACGCTTCGTCAGGTCCGGGTGATCCCGCCGGGAGGCTTCGCATGCGCGCACTGGCCGCCGCGGCCGTCGGACTGGCCGCCGCCCTCGCCCTGGTCCTCACCGTCACCGCGATCGGCCCGCCCGAAGGGACCACCTCCCCGAGGCCCCTGCTCACCTCCGCCCCCGCGCACCCCTGACGGGCCGGGCGCGCCGTGCGTCGCAGAGCGAGCCTGATCCTCCTCGCGGTGGCCGTCTTCCTCGCGGCCCTCGCCCCGCTGCTGCGCTGGTACGCCTTCCCCCGCCTGGCCAAGGTCCCCGCGGGCAGCTACCAGAGCGCCGTCCTGGAGGCGAAGGACGCGACCCTGCTCGACTACGCCCGCATGGAGCCGCGGACCGTCCCCAAGGTCACCCTCGTCCAGACCCTCAAGGGCAACGCCGAAGAGGCCCGCAAGGTCCGCCGCGAGACCGGGTACGACGTCGTCGTCTGGGACACCCTCACCCACATGTCCGGGCCCGACGGCGCCATGATCTCCCAGATCCCCGAGCGCTACGTCTTCGACGCCCACAGCCAGCAGCCCGTGCACGCCGGCGGCGAGCACGTGGACGACACGCCCGTACGGCGCGACGGCATCGCCTACAAATGGCCCTTCCTCGTCGAGAAGCGCGACTACCGCTACTTCGACATGCAGACCCGCACCTCCGCCCCCATCCACTACCGGGGCACCCGCTCCTTCCGCGGCCTGGAGGTCTACTACTTCGAGCAGACCGTCCCCTGGACCCACGTCCCCCTGCCCCGGCGGATGCCTCTCGGCGTGACGCCCGACACCGTGCGGCAGCTGGGGCTGGAGCGCTGGTACACCACCCGGCGCATGTTCTGGGTCGACCCCGTCACCGGCGCCCCCGTCAACGGCGAAGAGATCCACCGCGAAGAGCTGCGCTGGACCGGCCGGCCGGACAAGAAGCCGATCACGGCGTTCGCCGGGCACGTGAAGATGCGCCCCGACTACGTCGACGCCACCGTCGGCCTCGTGACCTCCCAGCGGCGGCTCGTGCTCCTGATGACCTCGTGGCTGCCGTGGGGGAGCGCCGGCCTGGGCGGGCTGCTGCTGGCCCTCGCCCTGCTCCTGGAAGCCCGCGGCCGCCCTCGTCGTGCATTTACCGGACAAAAGGCACACGATGGAGGGAAAACCGAGCGGCAGGCCCCGGGGAAGAGGGCCGCATGGAGCAGAGGAGGCTCGCCGTGAAGGACAAGAGCGCGAAGGAGAAGACCGAGGACGGATCCACCACGTCCCGGCCGCGGCAGCTGTACACCGGGGGCGAGCGGCCGATCGACCCCGAGGACCTGGTCATGGCGTCCGGCCGGGACGTGACACCGGAACGGGTGGAGCGGGCGAAGCGGCTCATCGAGGAGAAGGGATCCGCAGCGGTCGAGCGCTACCTCCCCTGAGGTGCTCTGCCCTCACCGGGCACGCCCGGCGGGCCCCGCCGACAGGCCTTGCCGAGGCGGCCGGACGTCGCGGCGGAAGAAAGGTGCGCGGGGTGCCCTTCCGCCGCGACAGCGAAGAGGCCAGGCGGGCCCGCCAGGACCCGCCCGGCCGCCGGGCACGGGGTGCGCTGCGGGCGCGCGGGGTTCTTCGGCGGGCCGAATCCCGTCCGCCGCGGGGGTGAGCCATCGGATACATGCTGTCCGGCGGCGGCGTGCGGTGCGTGGGGCGGGGGCTCGTGCCGGGCGTCGGTCGGCCGAATCCCCTCCGCCGCAGCGGTGAGCAAGCGGATACATGCTGTCCGGCGGTGCCGTGCCGTGCGGTGCGCGGGCCGGGGGCTCGTGCCGGGCGTCGGCCGGCCGAATCGCCTCCGCCGCAGCGGTGAGCCATCGGATACATGCTGTCCGGCGGTGCCGTAGGACCTGGGCGATGGCGATGGCGAAGGCCAGGCGCCGGGTCCCGTCGGGCGGGCCGGATTCCCTCCGCCGCCGTGGCGCGCCGGCCGCCCCGCCGCGCCCGGCCCCGCCGGTACCCCTACCCGCTCAGTGGCCCCCCGTCGCCCGCCGCGTAGGGGGTGCCGTCGTCGGGTCCTCGGGCCACGGGTGGCGGGGGTAGCGGCCGCGGAGTTCGGCGCGTACGGAGCGGTAGCCGTCGCGCCAGAACGACGCCAGGTCCGCCGTGACCGCCGCGGGCCGCCCCGCGGGTGACAGCAGGTGGACGAGCACCGGCACCCGCCCGCCCGCGAGCCGCGGCGCCTCCTGCCAGCCGAAGAGCTCCTGCAGCTTCACGGCCAGCACCGGCTGCCCGCCGCCGTAGTCCACCCGGATCCGCGAACCGCTGGGCACCTCGATCCGCTCGGGCGCCAGCTCGTCCAGGCGCGCCGCATCGCCGGACGCCCACGGCAGGAGCCGCTGCAGCGCCTTCCCGCCGTCGGCCCGTTCCAGGTCCGACCGGCGGCGCGCGCGGCCCAGCTCCCAGCCGAGCCAGTCGTCCAGGCGCTCCAGCAGCGCGGCGTCGGAGACGTCCGGCCACGGCTCGCCCAGCTCCCGGTGCAAGAACGCGAGCCGCTGCCGCAGCCCGGTCGCCTCGGCCGTCCAGCGCAGCAGCCCCGGCCCCTCCCGCCGCAGCCCCTCCTCCAGCGCGGCCCGCAGGAGCCCGGGCCCGGGCTCGGCCAGGGGGCGGGACGCCAGCTCGACCGCGCCGAGCCGCTCGACCCGCCGCGCGACCACGTCCCGCCGCTCCTCCGACCAGCGCACCTCCTCGCCTTGGGCGTGCAGCGCCCCCGCCGCGGCCCGCGCCGTGCCCTCGTCGATCACCGCGCCGAGCAGCACCCGTGCCGAGGCCGCCGTGACGGGCCGGTCGGCGACGGCGGCCGCGAGCCAGGGCGCGCTGCGCAGCCGGGACCCGTCACCGAGCTGCGCCCCCGTGCCCGAGACCATGAGGTACGAGCCCTCGCCGCGCAGCCGGGCCACCCGCTCGGGGTAGGCGAGCGCGGTGACGAGCCCGGCCACGGCGTCGTCGGACAGCGCACCGGCCGCGCCGCGCGCGCCGTTCTCCGCGACGCCCGGCTCGGCCACGCCCGGCTCCGCCACGCCTTTCAGCGCGCTTTCGAGCCGCCGAGCCTCCGCGCGCCACCGCGCCCCGTACGCGTCGCCGCCGCGCCGCGCCGTGCGCCAGGCGGCCGCCAGGTCGTCGCCGTACTCGCGGGGCGGCTCCTCGCTCAGGAGGGCCACCACCTCCGCCGCACGGCGCGCGCCGGCCTCCCGGGCGCCGTCCAGGAGGGCGCGCGCGAGGCGGGGGTGCACACCGAGGCGGGCCATGCGCCGGCCCCGGTCTGTCGGGCGGCCGTCCGCCGAGACGGCGCCCGTGGCCGTCAGGACGTCGCGGGCGGCGGCCATCGCGCCGGACGGCGGTGCGTCGAGCAGGGCGAGCCCGGACGCGTCGGGGTCGCCCCAGCACGCCGCCTGCAGGGCGAAGGCCGTCAGGTCCGCGACGGTGATCTCCGCCGCCGGGAACCCGGGCAGCCGCACGTCGTCGGCCTCCGACCAGCAGCGGTACACCGCCCCGGGAGCCTCGCGCCCCGCACGCCCGGCCCGCTGCCGGGCCGAGGCGCGCGAGGCCCGTACGGTCGTGAGCGCGCTCAGCCCGCGCGCGTGGTCGGTACGGGGCTCGCGGGCCAGGCCCGCGTCCACCACGACCCGCACCCCGGGAACCGTCAGGCTGGATTCCGCCACGGAGGTCGCCAGGACCACCCGCCGGCTCCCGGCGCCACCGGCCAGCACCGCGTCCTGCACCGCGGCCGGGGCCCGCCCGTGCACCTGCAGCACCTCGGCCCCCAGCGCCTCCCGGTCGCCCAGCCGGCCCGCGACGCGGGCGATCTCCCCGACGCCGGGCAGGAAGCACAGCACGTCCCCCTCCCGCTCCCGCAGCGCCCGCCGCACCACTCCGGCGACGTGCTCCAGCAGGGCCGGGTCCACCCGCATGCCGTGCGGCGGCCGCACCGGCCGCTCCGGCGGCGCCCACACCACCTCCACCGGGTGGGAGACGCCGTCGGCCGTGACCACGGGCGCGTCGCCGAGCAGCCGGGCCCAGCCCTCGGCGTCCGTCGTCGCGGACGCCGCCACCAGCCGCAGCTCGGGACGGAGCGCGGCCCGTACGTCCAGGAGGAAGGCGGCGGCGGTGTCCGCGTCGAGGTGGCGCTCGTGGCATTCGTCCAGCACGACCGTGCCGACGCCCGCGAGCTCGGGGTCGCGCTGCAGCCGCTGCAGCAGCACACCGGTGGTGACGACCTCGACGACCGTGCGCGGCCCGGCCCGCCGTTCGCCGCGCACGGTGAAGCCGACGTGCTCGCCCACGCTCTCGCCCAGCAGCCACGCCATGCGGCGGGCGGCGGCCCGTGCGGCGATCCGGCGCGGCTCGGCGACCACGACGCGCTGTCGCGGGCCGTCTCCGGTGAGCCCGGCGAGGACCAGCGGGACGAGCGTGGTCTTGCCGGTGCCCGGGGGCGCGCACAGCACGGCCGCGCCGTGCGCGTCGAGCGCGCGCGTCAGCGCGGGGAGGGCGGAGCGGACGGGCAGCCGGTCGAGGGCGTCACGGTGGATCACAGGCCCAGTCTCGCCCAGCGGCCGGTGCCCCCACGCCGGGGCCCGGCCCGGGAGGCGAACGGGGCTCCCGGGAGAACAGCCCGCCGCAACGGCGGGTCACCACCACGGGGAGGGCCCGGCGGAACACCCGTCCACCGGGACCACCGCGGAGGTCATGATCCGCCGGAAGGGCCCTCGTCCCGTTCGCAGACGAAGATCGCCGTGCCCGGGATGAGGTTCCCGCGCAGCGGGGACCAGCCGCCCCACTCCTGCTGGTTCCAGGCCGGCCACTCGGGCTCGACGAGATCGGTCAGCCGGAACCCGGCCGCGACGACGTCCCGCACGCGGTCACCGAGCGTGCGGTGGTGCTCCACGTAGACGGCGCGGCCCTGCTCGTCCTGCTCCACGTAAGGGGTGCGGTCGAAGTAGGAGGCCGCGACGGAGAGGCCCTCGGGGCCCGGCTCGTCGGGGAACGCCCAGCGGATGGGGTGGGTGACGGAGAAGACCCACCGCCCTCCGGGCCGCAGCACGCGCCGGACCTCCCGCATCACCTGCACCGGGTCGGCGACGAAGGGGACGGCCCCGTAGGCCGAGCAGGCCAGGTCGAAGGAGCCGTCGGCGAAGGGCAGGGCGCTCGCGTCGGCCTCGACCAGAGGAACGTCACCGCCGATGCGCAGGGCGTGCTGGAGCTGGCGGTGGGAGAGGTCGAGCGCCACCGGGCGGGCGCCCTGCGCGGCGAGCCAGCGCGAGCACTGGGCCGCGCCCGCGCCGATCTCCAGCACGTCGAGGCCCTTGAGGCCGCTCGCCGGGCCCAGCAGGGCGGCGTCGGCCTCGTCGAGCCCCTCGGGGCCCCAGACGAAACGGTCGTCGCCGAGGAAGGCGCCGTGCTCGGTCTGGTACTCGTCGGCGTTGCGGTCCCACCAGCCGCGGCTGGCCCGGCTGCTCTCGGCGCCGCCCGTGGTCCGCCGGACCGCCTCCGGCTCGTGCTCTGCGGTCTCTTCGATCATCGGCGGCGCGCCCCCGCGGTAGTGTGCGGCGAGGCCCTCGTGGCCTCGCAAAACATAAGTTGTGACCGGTTTGGGGAGATTCATCCCGGGTGTGCGCCTTCGCGCATTGACCGTGCCCGGCTGCCCCCGTATGCTACAAGTTGCGCTGCGGGCCTGCGCGCCTCAGACGGAGCAGGCCGCGCTCGCACTTGTTGTATGTCCCCTCGGTTGCCGAGGCGCGTGCGGTGGTCTTCGGATCCGGAGTATGTGCCTCCAAGGCTGTCCGGCTTCGGCAGTGCGATACGGGCTCTCGGCGTAGCAGTACCTACGACTCAATGTCCGTACCGGAGCCCTTTCCCACATGACGAGCAGCACCGAGACCACCGCCACCACCCCGCAGGTTGCGGTCAACGACATCGGTAACGAGGAAGCCTTCCTCGCCGCGATCGACGAGACGATCAAGTACTTCAACGACGGCGACATCGTCGACGGCGTCATCGTGAAGGTCGACCGGGACGAGGTCCTGCTCGACATCGGTTACAAGACCGAGGGTGTCATCCCCTCCCGCGAGCTCTCGATCAAGCACGACGTCGACCCGAACGAGGTCGTCAAGGTCGGCGACGAGATCGAGGCCCTGGTTCTCCAGAAGGAGGACAAGGAAGGCCGCCTGATCCTCTCGAAGAAGCGCGCCCAGTACGAGCGTGCCTGGGGCACCATCGAGAAGATCAAGGAAGAGGACGGGATCGTCACCGGTACCGTCATCGAGGTCGTCAAGGGTGGTCTCATCCTCGACATCGGCCTCCGTGGCTTCCTCCCGGCCTCCCTGGTCGAGATGCGCCGCGTCCGCGACCTTCAGCCCTACGTGGGCAAGGAGCTCGAGGCCAAGATCATCGAGCTGGACAAGAACCGCAACAACGTGGTCCTGTCCCGCCGTGCCTGGCTGGAGCAGACCCAGAGCGAGGTCCGCCAGACCTTCCTCACCACCCTCCAGAAGGGTCAGGTGCGCTCCGGCGTCGTCTCCTCCATCGTCAACTTCGGTGCCTTCGTGGACCTGGGCGGCGTCGACGGTCTCGTCCACGTCTCCGAGCTGTCCTGGAAGCACATCGACCACCCGTCCGAGGTTGTCGAGGTCGGCCAGGAAGTCACCGTCGAGGTCCTCGACGTCGACATGGACCGCGAGCGCGTCTCCCTGTCGCTCAAGGCCACCCAGGAAGACCCGTGGCAGCAGTTCGCCCGGACCCACCAGATCGGTCAGGTCGTCCCGGGTAAGGTCACCAAGCTCGTTCCCTTCGGTGCGTTCGTGCGCGTCGACGAGGGCATCGAGGGCCTGGTCCACATCTCCGAGCTGGCCGAGCGCCACGTGGAGATCCCGGAGCAGGTCGTCCAGGTCAACGACGAGATCTTCGTCAAGGTCATCGACATCGACCTCGAGCGCCGTCGCATCAGCCTCTCGCTGAAGCAGGCCAACGAGTCCTTCGGTGCCGACCCGTCCGTGGTCGAGTTCGACCCGACCCTGTACGGCATGGCCGCGTCCTACGACGACCAGGGCAACTACATCTACCCCGAGGGCTTCGACCCCGAGGCCAACGACTGGCTGCCGGGCTACGAGAAGCAGCGCGAGGAGTGGGAGCGCCAGTACGCCGAGGCGCAGCAGCGCTTCGAGCAGCACCAGGCGCAGGTCATCAAGTCCCGCGAGGCGGACGCCGAGGCTGCGGCCGAGGGTGCTCAGGCTGCCCCGCAGGCCGGTGGCGCCCAGGTCTCCGGCGGCTCGTACTCCTCGGAGTCGGCCGACAACTCCGGCGCCCTGGCGTCGGACGAGGCGCTGGCCGCCCTCCGCGAGAAGCTCGCCGGCGGCCAGAGCTGAGGCTCTGCACCACGGCAGCTGACAGCTGACTGAGTAAGGCCCGTTCCCCTTGGGGAGCGGGCCTTACTCGTGCTCTGCTGACAGCCGTTGGTCGTAGCCGTTCGTTCCGTGACGCGAGACGCGCCGGCGTGATCCGGACGGCGGGAATGGCGGGCCCCTCCGGACGCGTTCCCCCGTACGGAACATGAGGAGGAGCGGTCACTGTGTTGGATCCGCAGGGTTTGTACGAATGGGAGCCCAAGGGGCTCGCCGTGGCCGACCTGGCCTTGGCCCAGGACACGGCCGGCCTGGTCATGCTCTATCACTTCGACGGATACATCGACGCGGGGGAGACCGGCGAGCAGATCGTCTCGCGGCTCCTTGACACCCTGCCCCACCAGGTCGTGGCCCGCTTCGACCACGACCGGCTCATCGACTACCGGGCCCGGCGGCCGCTGCTGACCTTCCAGCGGGACCGCTGGAGCGCCTACGAGACCCCGGCGATCGAACTGCGCATCGTCCAGGACGCGACGGGCGCCCCCTTCCTGCTGCTGTCCGGCCCCGAGCCGGACGTCGAGTGGGAGCGGTTCGCCGCCGCCGTGCGGCAGTTGGTGGAGCGCCTGGGCGTACGGCTGTCCGTCAACTTCCACGGCATCCCCATGGGCGTTCCCCACACCCGCCCCGTGGGCATGACCCCGCACGGCAACCGCACCGACCTGATGCCCGGTCACCGCAGCTTCTTCGACGAGGCGCAGGTGCCGGGGAGCGCCGAGGCGCTCATCGAGTACCGCCTCGCAGAAGCCGGTCACGACGTGCTCGGCGTCGCCGCCCACGTCCCGCACTACATCGCCCGCTCCGCCTACCCGGACGCCGCCCTCACCGCCCTGGAGGCGGTCACGGCCGCCACGGGCCTGGTGCTGCCCAACGCCGCGCACGCGCTGCGGTCCGAGGCGCTGCGCACCCAGGAGGAGATCGAGCGTCAGATCGCCGAGGGCGATGAAGAGCTCGTCTCCCTCGTCCGCGGCCTTGAGCACCAGTACGACGCGGTCTCCGGTGCCGAGACCCGCGGCAACCTCGTCGCCGAGCCGGTCGAGCTGCCCTCCGCCGACGAACTGGGCGCGGAATTCGAGCGCTTCCTCGCCGACAGGGAGGGCGACAGCGGTCACTGACCGCCCGCCCGCTACCGTGGGGCCCATGCTGAGAGTGGGCCTCACGGGCGGAATCGGTGCCGGCAAGAGCGAGGTGTCGCGGCTGCTGGCTTCGTACGGAGCGGTGATCGTCGATTCGGACAGGATCGCCCGCGAAGTGGTCGAGCCGGGTACGCCCGGACTGGCCGCGGTCGTCGCCGAGTTCGGCGAGGCCGTCCTCACGCCCGAGGGGGCGCTCGACCGCCCCCGGCTGGGCGCCGTCGTCTTCGCCGACCCGGACCGCCTGGCCGCCCTCAACGCCATCGTGCACCCCCTCGTCCGGGCCCGCTCCGCCGAACTGGAGGCGGCCGCCGCCCCCGGCGCGGTCGTCGTCCACGACGTCCCCCTCCTCGCCGAGAACGGCCTGGCCCCCCTCTACGACCTGGTCGTCGTGGTCGACGCCGGCACCGAAACCCGCCTGGACCGCCTGGTGCGCCTGCGCGGCATGACCCCCGACGAGGCCCGCGCCCGCATGGCGGCCCAGGCCACCCGCGAGGACCGGCTCGCGGTGGCCGACTTCGTCATCGACAACGACGGGCCGATCGAGGCGCTGGAGCGTCAGGTGGCGAAGGTGTGGGGGGAGCTGCGCGAGCGCGGCGCCGGGCGTTAGTCATCATGGCTGTTCGTCCTATCGGGTGAGGGCCTGCCGGCCCGGTGCGCTGGCGGCGTGCAGGCGCAGCAAGGCTGCCGGGACGTCCGCCGCCTTCCGCGTGGGTCCGGCCCGTCATCGACGCGGTTGCCGCATGCATAGGGTTTTCGCGATTCCGCTCGCCGAGCCGTTTCGAGGAGACCTTGCGTGGCCGTACCCGAGTTATCCGCGACGAGCCCGTTCTGCCCGCTGCCCCCGGCGCGGCTGGTGCCGAGGCTGGCCGGCATCGGCGTCGTCGTCCTGTCGTTGACCTGCATGGGGGCGATGGCCCGGCAGGCGGAGAAGGCCGCCGGCCACGTGGCGGACAAGGGCACCTTGAGCGTGGAGAGGTGCGAGGAGCACCGGGGGTCCGGCTCCAGAGGTTCGAGCGGTACGTACGACGTGTGCTTCGGCTCTTTCCGGGCGGAAAGCGGGCGTGTGGTGCAGGGCGGCCCGGGTCTTCGCGGCTCGTACGTGGCGGGCGAGAAGGTGCGCGTGTACCACCAGGGCAACAGCTACCGCCCGATCAGCTGGCGTTACTTCTGGGGCGGCTGGGCCTTCTTCTTCGCCGGACTGGCCGGGGTCGCCCTCGGAACGATGGTCGCGCTGACCGGCTTCTGGACGAAGACGCTCGGGGAGTCCAGAGCCGCGTGGGCGGCGCTGCGCCGGAACCACGCTCCCGCAGCGGCCTGTGTGGCATGGCTGTTCCGGGCCGCCGGAGTCGGAACGGCCGCGTGCGTCCTGCTCACTCTCGTCTCGCCTTAGGAGGGGGAACCATGGTTCTGAGGGTCGAGCCCGGACAGCTGGAGGCATTCGCGCGGCAGGTCGGCAGGGGTGCCGAGGACATGCGGGAGGTACTGGCGTACGCACGCCGGCACACTGTTCTGCCGTCGGGGGCCCATGGATTGTACGGAGAGGCACGCCTTCTGCACGATGCCCTGCGCAGCGATGTCGTGAGGGCCGTACGGCGCATGGCGGAAATCCTGCAGCATTCCTCGGAGGAGCTGGCTGCGGCGGCCGCCTATTACCGGCGTACCGATCGCGGCTCCGCCGCCGAGTTCGACGCGCTCACCCGGGGAAAAGGTGCCCAGCGGTGACGGGCTTCGTCGACGTGACCGAGCCCGTCGCCAGTCTCGTGCCACCTGTAACGCCTGCGGAATCCATCGATCCGCTGGGTCCGTTGAATGCAGTGGCGGATTTTCTCAGCCCGTCCCAATGGATTTTCAAAATCGCCGAGTTGATGCTGGAGACGGATCCGGTGAAGTGGGCCGGGGAGCAGCTCTCGGGCGACTGGAAATCCTATGCCGCCTGCGCCTCCGCGTGGCGGGGAATGGGGCACGCCTGCGAAGGGATCGCCCGTAACATCCGTTCGGGCGGCGTGCGCATCGATGCCTCCTGGGACGGCAACGCCGCAGGGTCGGCCGCACATTACTTCGGGGCTCTGGCGGGAAGCGTCGAGGAATTCCACCGGTCCCTTGACGCCATGGGTACCGAATACGACGCCATCGCCGGCGCTGTCACCTCCGCCGCGGCAGCCATCGCCGACTGCCTCACGGTGATGTTCGATGTGCTGATCACCGTCTCCATCGAGGTCGCCGCCTCGGCCGCCACGGGCGGTGGCGCAGCGGCCATGGTGGCCGCCCTGGGGACTTGGGAACTGCTGACCATCCTGAAGGAATGGGAGCGCATGAATGCGTTCCTCAGTGCGGCTCAGACGCTGATGCACGCGGGCCACGCCGCCCTGGCCCGGACCGGCGCCGAGGTCCTGAGCGCGCTCAACGCCTTCCCGGTGCCGCGCACGGGCTACGACCACCCCGCAGTCTGAAACAGAGGACCCGTGACCGAACAGCACGTCGGATTCGAAGAGTTCGTGACCCGCGGGCGCGGCGCCGACAGTGCGCGGGCCGTCCACGGCGCGCTGCGGCGGCTCGCCGAGGGCAGTGCCGGCGAGGTGCTCCAGGAGATGGCCCGCGACGTCCTCAGCGGCCGTGCGGGGCTGCGGGACGCCGTGCGCGTCGGGGCGTACGCCGAGGCCCTGGGCGAGGGCGCACGGGCCCTGCGGGCGGCATGGCAGGCCCTGCCGGAAGAGGAACGCGCCCGGCGCGTGGAGGACGCGCGGCGGGCCCTCGGCGCGCAGCGCCCGCACTGACCGGGGTCCTCGCCGTCACCGTCACCCCTCTCCGGCCTCCGGGGGGGGTAGGGCATTGTGGCCGGTCGTAACAGGTCGGCCGAGCCGGCCACCTCCGACAGGGCGCGCGCCAGCGCCACCAGGACCTCCCGCACCCGGGCGATCTCCTCCCGGAGCTCGGCCGCGTGCTCCCAGCCGCGCTCGTACGAGACCGGGTCCACGTCCGCGGGGCGCAGGGACTCGTACGCGGCCAGGCGGGGGTGCCAGGTGGCCAGGACCGGGCGCAGGGCCTGGTTGAGGACCGTGACCGCCAGGGCCCCGAAGGTGATCGCGCCAGGGCCGCGGCGCGGGGCGACGTCCGGGCCGTAGCGGCGCAGGATGTCGCGGGTGGTGCCGAAGAGGCTGTAGAAGGAGGAGAGGGC
The DNA here is from genome assembly GCF_051386455.1 of Streptomyces sp. URMC 124. Lineage (NCBI taxonomy): Bacteria > Bacillati > Actinomycetota > Actinomycetes > Kitasatosporales > Streptomycetaceae > Streptomyces > Streptomyces sp. URMC 124. The sequence continues at coordinate 66,376 of NZ_JBPQTS010000007.1, read as the reverse complement.
CTCCCTCAGGAAGCCGTCCTCCGGGCCCAGTTCGACGGTGGAGACACGGGTGGCCAGCTCCGCGTACAGCTCCCAGGCGGCCTTGCGCTCGGCCTCGACCGGCTCCCAGACGCCCGTGATGTCGCCCAGCATCGGAATGGCCATCCGGACCGTGATCTGCTTCGGCCTGGCCCGGCCGGCGGCGTTGCGTATCCGTCGCATGATCTTCCTCCCCGAGGCCCCACAGTAGGCTAGGCCCGGCCGCTGCAGACAGGTATCGGCCGGAACACCGTAGGAGAGAGCGTGGAGGGACGGGGCGCCCGCACCTGGGATGTGTTCCTCAGCTACAGCCGCGGGGACGCCCGCCGCATAGCGCCGCTCCGCGACCGGCTGCTCGCCTCGGGGCTCGACGTCTTCGTCGACGAGGTGACCGTCGCGGGCTTCGCCGGCATCAGCGACGCCATCCGCGAGGGCCTGGCCCGCTCGAAGGCGCTGCTGGCGTGCTACTCCGCCGCCTACCCCACGCGCCAGGCGTGCCAGTGGGAGCTGACCGCCGCCTACCTCTCGGGCCTGGCCGAGGGCGACCCGCGCCGCCGCGTCATGGTCGTCAACCCCGAGCCGGGCACCGGGCACATCCACCCCGTGGAGCTCCGCGACGCCAAGCACTGGGCGCTGCCCGCGGGCGCGGCGGAGCTCGACGCCCTGGTGGCGGACGTGCGGGCGCACGTCGGGGCGCTGACCGGCGCCATCGGGGCGACCGAGGCCGCCCCGGCCCGCTGGCTCCCGGGCCCGGCCCCGTCGCCCGCCCCCGCCTTCACCGGGCGCCTGCCGTACCTCTGGCAGGTGCACAGCCGCCTGCACCAGCACGCCGCGCCGCTCACCACGGGCCATTCGGCGGCCCGGCCGGTGCAGGTGCGCGGCATGGCGGGGATCGGCAAGACCCTGCTGGCCCAGGAGTACGCGACGCGTTTCGCTGCCGTGTATCCGGGCGGGATCCACTGGCTGGCCCGTGACACCGGTGACACCCCTGACGGGGACGAGGGCGCCTGCGGTGCGGAGTCGCCGTACGCGCCCTACGAGAGCGGCCTGCGGGCCCTGGCCGTCGCGCACGGACTGCCTGCGGAGGGCGGGGCGGAGGAGCTCACGGCCCGCCTGCACGCCCACTTCGCACGGACCGGCGAACCGTTCCTCTGGATCGTCGACGACCTCCCCGACCGGCTGACCACCCACCAGGTGGCCCGGCTGTGCGCCCCGCACCCGCTCGGCCGGACCCTGCTGACGACCCGCAGCCGCAGGTACGACACGCTCGCCACCCCCGTCGACCTCGACCCGCTGCCGCCGGACGAGGCGTACGCGCTGCTCACGCACGCCACGGAACCGCCCGGCTCACCGGAGGAGCGGGCGGCCGCGGAGGCGCTGTGCGCGGCCGTGGGCGGGCACCCCCTGGCGCTCGACCTGCTGTCCTCCGCCGCGGCCGACGGCTACACCACCCTCCTGGACCGCTTTCACACGCCGGGCCGCTCGCTCCTGGACGTCCTCGCGCGCGACCGGGTCCTGCCCACCGGCTACCCCGCGGGGGTGACGGCCGCGCTCGTCCGGGACGTGCGGGGCGCGGGGCCGAGCGCGACGGACGCCCTGCGGCTCGCGGCGGCCTTCTCACCCACCCCACTGACCAGGGACGACGCGGTACGGGCCCTCTCGCCGGGCAGTACGGTCCCGGACATCGCCACCGCCCGCCGCCTCGACGCGGGCATCGCCGTCCTGCGCGGGCGCGGCCTCCTCGTCCCCGCCGGCACCCGCTCCTGGTCGGTGCACCCGCTGACCGTCCACGCCTGGCTGCGCCACGACCCGGAACCCGGCCGGGCCGAACAGCTGCGGCACGCCGTCATACGGGCCCTGCGCACCTCCCCCGGCACTACGCTGGGCCGCGTCGGAGCCCGGCCCGGCACGGCCGGCACGAGCACGAGGGAGCCGCGGATGAAGCCGCACACGCCCGCCCCGCCGGAGCGCGGCCCCGGCGAGCTGGAGCGCATGGCCGCTTTCGACCTGCAGGTCGAGCTCGCCACCCGCATCGGCGTGCAGGAGCTCGCGCCCGGCACCGGCAGCCTGCGCGAGGCCCTCGGGTCGCTCCACGCCCTGTTCGAGTTCACGCGCTCCACGCTGCGGCAGTACAGCATCAACCTCGCCGCCGGGCCGCCGCCCCACGACGCCCGTACCGTGCACGCCATCGCCGACGACCTCCTCAACCGCACGCTGCGGCCCTTCACCAGCACGTGGCACCCGAGGCTGGCCGCGCACGAGGCGCTCCGGCCCGAGGGCACGAGCCCCGTCGCCCACGAGGAGGCGTGGCCGGACGCCCCGGCCATGCGCGCCGCCCTGACCGAGCTGCGCACGCCGCTGCTGCGGATCGTCGGGGAACTCGCCGGCATCTCCGGCGCCGACTTCGGCCTGCCCGCGGTCGGCTCGCCGGGCTGAGCGCTGAGGGCTACGGACTGAGGGGTGGGGGCTACGGGCCGCGCCGGTGCTCCACGGGCGCGCGCCGCTCACCGGGTGCGGGGCGCTCGCTGACGGGCCGGTACGGCGGGACGTCCCGGCCCGGCTGGTAGTGCGGGCCCTGCCGGATGTGCCGGATCACCAGCGACAGGTCGACGGCGATGACGGCGGTCAGGACGCCGCAGGCGACGGCCCAGCCGGGGTGGCCGATGAGCGCGAAGAGCACGGTGCCCGTGACGGCCCAGGCCAGGCCCCAGGCGGCCAGCCCGCAGCGCAGCCGCAGGGGGCTGCGGGCCGTGGCGGGTTCGTTGCCGGTGCGCATGGCGCTCGCCTCCACCTCCAGCATCCACCCGGAAGGGGCGGAAGGCGTCAGACCAGGCGCCGGATCTCGCCCCGAACGCGGTAGAAGCCGCCGGCGGCGGGGGAGAGGGCGTCGATGACGTAGCGGGCGCCCGCCTCGCGTATGTGACGGGGGAACTGGACGTTCCAGCTGGGGTCGTAGCCCTCGGATACGACGTGCACGCGCAGCCGGCCGGCCTCCTGGACGCACTCGACCACGATGCCCGTGGCGGGCGCCGCGCTCACCGTGGCAAGGGTGCGGGCCGGGGTGTACGTGGGCACGGCGGCGGCCGACTTCACGTCCACCGGCACGGGGACGCTGCCCGCCTGCGCGGCGGCCACCGCGCGCTCACTCGCGTCCACGCAGACCAGCGAGCCGTCCGTGGTGACCATGTACAGCTTCTCGTCCAGATACTGCATCGACAGGGCCGAACCGCTGCCCGTGCCGAGCTTCCACAGCCGGGTGCCGTCCGCCGCGAAGCAGTACACCGACGAAGCGGAATCGCCCGCGAAGACGTAGCGGCCCCCCGGGGCGGTGGCGCAGGAGTAGACCACGGTGTCGCACTGGTAGGTGGCCTCGACGGCGCCCGTGGCCTTCGACAGGCGCTGGACGACGCGGCGGTTGGTGCCGGCGTAGACCGCGTGGTCCTCCTGCCAGCCGAACAGCACCGAACCGGAGGTGGGGGTGTGCCACAGCTCGCCGCTGCCGTCGGGAGCGTAGGCGGTCACCCCGCGCGCGTGCCCGTGGTAGACGGCGCGCTCGTCGCGCCGGACCATCCAGGCGTGGTCGCCGCTGCTGCGGCGCGACCACTGGTACTCGTCCTCGTGGTCGATGACGGTCAGTCCGCCGTTGCGGTCGGCGACGTCGAGGACGCCCTCGCGGATGTCGAGCCAGAAGATGTCGACGTCGGAGGCGATCTGGTAGGCGGCGAAGGGGAGCTTGGAGGACAGGTCGTAGACCGTGCCGTCGTCGCAGCCGGCGTAGATCCAGAAGTCGTCCGCCACCAGGCACTTGACGCCGGCGGGCAGCTGGTAGCGCGCCAGCACCTCGCCGTCGTGGCCGAGGGTATGGACCTCGCCGGCCTGGTTGCCCACCCAGCAGCGGTCCTCGTCCACATGGATGCCGAAGGCGGAGGAGCCGGTGGCGAACCGCCACAGCACCGGGGCCGTGGCCCGGGCGGTCGACGGCGCGGACGTCACCTCGCGGCGCGTCACGGGGCGGGCGGCCCGCTGCCCGGGCACCGCCGGGGCGTATCCCTTGCGGACCTTCTCGCCCACCTTCTTCGCCGCGGCGGCCCGGGCCTTCTCCACGCTCGGGAACGACGAGGTCTGGACCTGGCCCGCGGCGCCGATGCGGCCGTAGCGGACGGTGACCGCCGTGCCGGCCACCGTGACCTCGTAGAACTTGTGCGCCCCGCCGCCGTCCTGCGACAGCTCCAGGTACGTCGTCTCTCCCGCCATGGCAAAGCCCCTCTCCCCGTCGGCCGCGGCGGCCGATCTCCGGTGCGCAGCACGCTAGGGGCAGCCACTGACAATCGATCAGAAGAGCGGTTCGGGGAGCACCCCTTCGAGGGACAGGAGCGAGCGCTTGATCTCCAGGCCGCTGCCGAATCCGCCCAGGCCGCCGTTGCTCTCGATGACGCGGTGACAGGGGACCACGACCGGCAGCGGATTGCTTCCCATGGCCACGCCCACGGCGCGCGCGGCACCGCGCTCGCCGACGCGGTCGGCCAGGTCCTGGTAGCTGACGACGGTGCCGTACGGGACGCCGGCGGCCAGCTCGCGCAGCACTCGCCGGTTGAACCCCGAGACCAGCGACCAGTCCAGCGGGACGGAGAAGGTCTCGCGGCGGCCGGCGAAGTAGGCCGAGAGCTCGGCCGCGGTCGTGGTGAGGACCTCGCGCGAGGCGCAGGGCCCGGACGCCGGGCCGGTGCCCATGCGCCGGGTGAGGGCGGCCACGGCTTCGGCCGACTCCGCCTCGTCCGCCCGGAAGACGACCTGCAGCAGGCCCTTGGGCGTCGCGGCGATCCCCAGGGGGCCGATGGAGGTGCCGACCGTCGTCCACGCCCACTCCTGCGGGCGGGGCGACGGGGCCGGGGCAGCTGCCGGGGCGGCCGGTTCCAGGTCCGTCATGGGGCCCAGCGTAGGCCGTCCGGGGCCCTGCCGGGCCCCGGTCCGGACAAGTGATCCACGCTCACGTGCTCCACGGCGCCCGCGGCCGCGGGCCGGCGGGCCCGGCTCACTACAGGCCCAGGAAGCCCAGGATGGACAGGCCGTCGTCCTCCTGCTCCTGCTCCTGCTCGTCCCGGTCCTCCTCCAGCGCCTCCTCGATCTCGTGCGGAGCGTTGCTGATGATGCCGTCGACCCCCGTGCGCGCCAGGTCCACGGCCCGGTCGCCGTTGTCGACCGTCCACGCGGAGACCTCGAGCCGCCGTCCGTGCGGCCCGCGCAGGGCGTGCACGGCCCGCACCCACGCGCTGGTGACGCTCCGGTGGTGCGGGTTGATCTGGTCGGCGAACGCGGCGTACGAGCGCAGTTCCGAGGCCTTCGGGGCGCCGAGGAACCCCGTCTTCACATCCGGCCGCACCCGGTGGAAGGCCTTGAGGGAGGGGGCGCTGAAGGACTGCACGACCAGGGAGCCGCGCACGTGGCGCGCGTCGAGCCACCCGGCGCGCTGCAGCTCGCCCGCCAGCTGCCGCTCGATGCCCGGGTACAGCTCGGGGGCCTTGACCTCCAGCAGCAGCTTCTGCCGGTTGCGGTCGACGCGCTGCAGGTAGCTCCGCAACGTGGGCACCCGCTCCCCGGCGAACCGGCGGTCGTACCAGCTGCCCGCGTCGAGCTTGCGGATCTCGGCGAGGGTGAAGTCGGCGACCTTCCACCGGGCGCGGCCGGGGAAGCGCCGCTTGACGTCGGTCGTCCGTTCCAGGGTGGTGTCGTGCATGACGATCAGGGCGCCGTCCTTGGTGCGCTGGACGTCGTTCTCCACCCAGGTGATGCCCAGCTCGTCGGCTCTGTCGACCGAGGCCAGGGTGTTCTCCGGGGCCTGCACCGGCACACCGCGGTGGCCGATCACGAGCGGCGCGCGCGGGGGTGCGGCCGCCTGCGCGGCAGCGGCCGCCCCGGCCCGGGGAACGGCCAGGACGAGCGTGGACAGGACGAGCAGCGCACTGGTCACGGCGGAGACGGGGCGGATGCGCATACGGGCTCCTCGCGTCGTCTGGACTCGGACGGGCACGTACCTCGGGGCCGGGCGTCCCCGGCCCTTGGTGTACGGGATCTGCGTACCTCAGACAAGTACGCGACACGGGCGGCGGCGGGGGGCGGAAACGCCTGTTCTTCGCCGGATCGCCGCCGCCCGTTCGCCCCGGGAACGAGGGCCGGACGGGCGGTGTCCGGCCGTTGTCAGTGGGGGGTCGTACGGTGGTCTCATGCGGCCCGTATCGAAGATCGAACGCAAGGTGGCACCTTTCGAGGTCGTCAGCCCCTTCCAGCCCAGCGGTGACCAGCCCACGGCCATCGCCGAGCTGGAGCGACGTATCCGCGCAGGTGAGAAGGATGTCGTGCTCCTCGGTGCGACCGGCACCGGCAAGTCCGCGACCACCGCGTGGATGATCGAGAAGCTGCAGCGGCCGACGCTCGTCATGGCGCCGAACAAGACCCTGGCGGCCCAGCTCGCCAATGAGTTCCGCGAGCTCCTGCCCAACAACGCCGTCGAATATTTCGTCTCGTACTACGACTACTACCAGCCCGAGGCCTACGTACCGCAGTCGGACACGTACATCGAGAAGGATTCCTCGATCAATGAGGAAGTGGAGCGGCTGCGCCACTCCGCCACCAACTCCCTGCTCACCCGGCGTGACGTCGTGGTGGTGGCCTCGGTGTCCTGCATCTACGGCCTGGGCACCCCCCAGGAGTACGTCGACCGCATGGTGCCCCTGAAGGTCGGCGAGGAGATCGACCGCGACGAGCTGCTGCGCCGCTTCGTGGAGATCCAGTACACGCGCAACGACCTCGCCTTCACCCGCGGCACCTTCCGCGTGCGCGGCGACACCATCGAGATCTTCCCGGTCTACGAGGAGCTCGCCGTCCGCATCGAGATGTTCGGCGACGAGATCGAGGCGCTCTCCACACTCCACCCGCTCACCGGCGAGGTCCTCTCCGACGACCACGAGCTGTACGTCTTCCCCGCCAGCCACTACATCGCCGGCGCGGAGCGCATGGAGAAGGCCGTCGCGGGCATCGAGGCGGAGCTGGCGGAGACCCTGGCCCGCATGGAGAAGCAGGGCAAGCTCCTGGAGGCGCAGCGCCTGCGCATGCGCACCACGTACGACATCGAGATGATGCGCCAGATCGGCTCCTGCTCCGGCATCGAGAACTACTCGCTGCACATGGACGACCGCGAGCCCGGCTCCCCGCCCAACACCCTCCTGGACTACTTCCCGGAGGACTTCCTCCTCGTCATCGACGAGTCGCACGTCACCGTGCCCCAGATCGGTGCGATGTACGAAGGCGACGCCTCCCGCAAGCGCACCCTCGTGGAGCACGGCTTCCGGCTGCCCTCGGCCATGGACAACCGTCCGCTGAAGTGGGAGGAGTTCACCGAGCGCATCGGGCAGACGGTCTACCTCTCGGCGACCCCCGGAAAGTACGAGCTCTCGCGCGGCGACGGCTTCGTCGAGCAGATCATCCGCCCCACCGGCCTGGTCGACCCCGAGGTCGTCGTCAAGCCGACCGAGGGTCAGATCGACGACCTGGTGCACGAGATCCGCACGCGCACCGAGAAGGACGAGCGCGTCCTGGTCACCACCCTCACCAAGAAGATGGCCGAGGACCTCACGGACTACTTCCTGGAGCTCGGCATCCAGGTCCGCTACCTGCACAGCGACGTCGACACGCTGCGCCGCGTGGAGCTGCTGCGTGAGCTGCGGGCCGGCGAGTACGACGTCCTGGTCGGCATCAACCTGCTGCGCGAGGGCCTCGACCTGCCCGAGGTGTCCCTGGTGGCCATCCTCGACGCCGACAAGGAGGGCTTCCTGCGCTCGGGCACCTCCCTGATCCAGACCATCGGGCGTGCCGCGCGCAACGTCTCCGGCCAGGTCCACATGTACGCCGACAAGGTCACCCCGGCGATGGAGAAGGCCATCGACGAGACCAACCGCCGCCGGGCGAAGCAGATCGCGTACAACAAGGAGCGGGGCATCGACCCGCAGCCGCTGCGCAAGAAGATCGGCGACATCGTCGCCACCCTGGCCCGCGAGGAGATCGACACCCAGGAGCTCCTGGGCTCCGGCTACCGCGACAAGGGCGCCAAGGGCAAGGCCCCGGTGCCCACCGCGCCGGCGGGGAAGGCGGCGGGCAAGGGAGCGAAGGCCGCCAAGGGCAAGGCGAAGGCCGCCGTCGCGGTGACGGACCGTCCCGCCGCCGAACTGGCTCAGCAGATCGAGGACATGACCGACCGTATGCGGGCCGCCGCCGCGGAGCTGCAGTTCGAGGTCGCCGCCCGGCTGCGCGACGAGGTGAGCGAGCTGAAGAAGGAGCTGCGGCAGATGAAGGAGGCCGGGCTCGCCTGAGATACGGGCGGGGATGTTGCAAGACCGCCACAAATCCCGTTCGGATTCGTGCGGGGTCGGGGTCCGTGCGTAGGGTCGGGGCCGGAGGCCGCGCGGACGCGCGGCCCACGGGGAAGAGAACGAGAAGGGACTGCGCGTGACGGTCAACTTGTCCAAGGGTCAGGGCATCAGCCTGCAGAAGGCAGACGGAGGCACCCTGACCGCCGTGCGGATGGGGCTGGGCTGGCAGGCCGCCCCCCGCCGCGGACTGTTCGGGTCGCGCACGAGGGAGATCGACCTCGACGCCTCGGCGGTGCTCTTCGCCGGGGGTCAGCCGGTGGACGTGGTCTTCTTCCGCCACCTGGTCAGCGACGACGGCTCGGTGCGGCACACCGGTGACAACCTGGTCGGCGGCGCCGGCACGGGGGGCGACGACGAGGCCATCCTCGTCGACCTGCAGCGCGTCCCCGTGCACATCGACCAGATCGTCTTCACGGTGAACTCCTTCACCGGCCAGACGTTCTCCGAGGTGCAGAACGCCTTCTGCCGCCTGGTCGACGAGACCAACGGCCAGGAGCTCGCCCGCTACACCCTCGACGGCGGCGGTGCCTACACCGCGCAGATCATGGCGAAGGTGCACCGCTCCGGCAACGGCTGGGCGATGACGGCCATCGGCAACCCGGCCAACGGCAAGACCTTCCAGGACCTCATGCCGGCGATCCTGCCGAGCCTGTAGGCACAGGCATCCTGAAGAACGACCCGGGCCCGGCGGAGAGCGCTTCCGCCGGGCCCGCGGGCACGACGAGCGCGGAACGAGCATGAAGAACGAGGGGGCGCAGCAATGACGGCCGAGCTGGTGCGGGGCCAGAACCACCCGCTGTCCGGTACCCGCCTGGAGATCCGGGTCTCGGCGGGAGGTCCCGTCGTCGCGGGCGCCACGCTCGCCGGCGCGGACGGCAAGGTGGCCGGCGCCGACCGGGTCGCGCACCCCGCCTCCCACCGCCTCCCGGGCCTGGAGGTCTCCCGGCAGGCCGCGGCCGACCACCGGCTCGCCGTCGACCTCGAAGCCCTCCCCGAGGACGTGCACCGCGTCCACGTGCTGCTCGCGCTGCCCACCGGTGCGGGCGGCCCCACCTCCTTCGGCGTGCTGGCCGCGCCGTTCGTCGCCGTCACCGAGCTCGACGGCGCCGAGATCGCCACGTACACGATCACGGACCTCGGCGTGGAGTCCGCCGTCGTCGCCCTGGAGCTGTACCGCAGGCAGGGCGCCTGGAAGGTGCGCGCCGTCGGCCAGGGGTACGCGGGCGGGCTCGCCGCCATGCTGCACGACCAGGGCCTGGAGCAGGCCTTCGAGACGGCCGCCGCCATCAACGAGGCCGTCACCCGCGGCATGGACCGCGCGGTCGCACCGCCGCCCCCGCGCCCGGCCGCCGATCCCGCACCGCCGGCCCCTGCGGCCGCGTCCGGCGGCGGCCCCGTCGACTACCGCCACCCCCGCCGCGCCACCGCGACGCCCCCGGACCCGGCTCCGGCCGCCCCGCCCGCCGAGCCGGGGCAGCCGCCCCGCCCCGTCGCGGGCGACGCCAACGGCTGGACGATGAACGAGCGGCTCTACAACCAGGTGTGGGGCATGTTCGAGGACCTGGCCCGCTCGGCCGCCGCCTACCGCAGTGCCGTCGACTTCGCGGAGTCGCGCCTGGAGCAGGAGCTGGACAAGGTCCTCTCCGACCCGGCCACCCGCGTGGGTCCCGCCGCCGATGCGGCCAGGGCCGAGGCGCGGGCCCGGCAGGCGAGCCTCGTGGAGCAGGCCCGGGCGGTCCTCGACCGGGACCTCGCCCAGCTCGCCGCCGAGGCCGAGGTCGTCGAGCACGCGCTGCCTCCGGCCTTCGCCCGCTGGGACAGCCCGGTCTGGCAGGACTTCCAGGTGCCGCTGGAGACCCCGATGGCGCTGCGCCTGGGCGAGCTGCACCTGCCCGAGCGCACGGACCTGCGGATCCCCATGCTGGTGCGGCTGCCCCTGGAGCGCGGCCTGTGGATCGACAGCGGCCGCCCCTCGGGCCTGCAGGGGGCGATCGTCGACTCCTCCGAGCTGCGCCGCCTGGCCATGGAGACCGCGGTCGCCCACGCCGCGCGGCTGCTGGCCGTGCACCCCGTCGGCGACTACACGGTGCACGTGATCGACCCCGCGGGCGCGGCCGGCGGGGCGCTCGCACCGCTGCTGCAGTCCGGCGCCCTGAAGGACGCCCCGGCGGCCGGGGCGCAGGGCGTCTCCGCGCTGCTGGACCGCCTGACGCGCCGGGTCGACCTGGTGCAGATGGCCGTGCGCAGCGGCGCCTCCGACTCCCTCCCGCCGGACGTCGACACCGCGGAGCAGCTGCTGATCGTCAACGACTTCCCGCACGGCTTCGACGACCGCTCGGTCAATCAGCTGCGGTACATCGCGGACGAGGGGCCGTCCGTGGGGGTGCACCTGATGATGGTCGCCGACCGGGAGGACGCCCGGGGGTACGGGCCGGTGCTCGACCCGCTGTGGCGCGCCCTGCTGCGGATCACGCCGGTTCCCGACGACCACCTCGCCGATCCGTGGGTCGGGCACACCTGGACGTACGAGCCCTCGCTCGTGCCGGTCGGCAGCGACGTGCTGGGCCAGGTGCTCCGGAGCGTGGGTCAGGCGCGGCAGGCGTATGGCATCTAGCAGGTAAAGGACTGCTGATCTGGGGTTTTGGGTCTTTCTTTACTCTTTCATGGGTCTTCCTGTACCATTCTGAGGACTGCCGTACGCCCGTACGACGTACCGGAGGAACAGTGGACGTCTCCCTGACCCTGTGGGTGCTGACCATTCTCGGTCTGTGCGCCCTCGTCGCCGCCGACTTCTTCATCGGAGGCCGCAAGCCGCACGAGGTCTCCCTCAAGGAAGCCGGGGTGTGGACGGCGGTCTGGGTCGCCCTCGCCGGCCTCTTCGGGCTGGGCCTGCTGCTCTTCGGCGGCGGCCAGCCGGCCGGCGAGTTCTTCGCCGGCTTCATCACCGAGAAGTCGCTCAGCGTCGACAACCTCTTCGTCTTCGTCCTGATCATGGCGAAGTTCGCGGTCCCGCCGGTATACCAGCAGCGCGTGCTGATGGTCGGCGTGCTCATCGCGCTGGTCCTGCGAGCGGTGTTCATCGGCGCGGGTGCCGCGATCATCGCCAACTTCTCCTGGATCTTCTACCTCTTCGGCGCCTTCCTCATCTGGACGGCCTGGAAGCTCATCCAGGAGGCGCGCGCCGACGAGGAAGAGGAGGAGTTCGAAGAGAATCGTTTCCTCAAGCTGGTCGAGAAGCGCTTCCCCTCCACGGACCGCTACCACGGCACCAAGCTCTTCATCGTGGAGAACGGCAAGCGCCTGATGACGCCGATGCTGATCGTCATGCTGGCGATCGGCACCACCGACGTCCTCTTCGCCCTGGACTCGATCCCCGCGATCTTCGGCCTGACGCAGGACCCGTACATCGTCTTCACGGCCAACGCCTTCGCCCTCATGGGTCTGCGCCAGCTGTACTTCCTGATCGGCGGCCTGCTGAAGAAGCTCGTCCACCTCTCGTACGGCCTGTCGGTCATCCTGGGCTTCATCGGCGTCAAGCTCGTCCTGCACGCCCTCCACGAGAACGGCGTGGGCGTCCCCGAGATCAGCATCCCGGTGTCCCTCGGCGTCATCTGCGCGGTGCTGGTCGTCACCACGATCACCAGCCTGCGCGCCTCCCGCAAGCAGGAGCAGGAACAGGAGCAGGAGGCGGCTGCGGTCGCCGCGGAGACCGAGGGCGCTTGCGAGGGCAAGGACGAGGTCCGCGTCTGACGCAGGCCCCGCCCCTGCCGCCGCGCTTCACCGGAGGCCGTCCCCGCTCAGGCGGGGGCGGCCTCCGCCGCCGTTCCGGGCGCCGCGGACGGCCGGGTCTCGGGCAGCAGGGCGAAGCACCCCAGGCTGACGAGGGCGACGGCCACGAGATAGCCCGCGACCGCCCACGGCGGACCGGAGCCCCGTGCCAGGGCCGTCGCGGCGACCGGGGTGAGGCCGCCGCCCACGACCCCGGCCAGGTTGTAGCCGACCGCCGCGCCCGTGCAGCGGATCCGCGTCTCGAACAGCTCCGGGAGGTAGGCGGCGACGACGCCGACCACCGCCGCGAACGGCACCGACGCCACCGCGAAGCCCAGCAGCATCCAGGCGGGCCGCCCGGTGTGCAGCAGGGTCACCAGCGGGACCATCCATAGGCCGAGGCCGGTGCTGCCGGCCAGGCACAGCGAACGCCGCCCGTAGCGGTCGCCCAGTACGGCGAAGAACGGGATGAGCGCGGTGGACACGACGACACCCGCCATGATGCAGCCGAGCATCACCGTGCGGCCGACGCCCAGCCGCTCGGTGCCGTAGGCCAGGGCCCAGGTGCTGATCGCGTAGTGGACGGCGTAGACGAGGGAGAGCCCGCCCGCGACGAGCAGGACGGGCCGCCAGTGGCCGCGCAGGAGCTCGGTGAAGGGCAGGGAGGCCCGGCTGTCCGTCGCCTCCAGGGCGCGGAACTGCGGCGTCTCCGGGAGCCGGGAGCGCAGCAGCAGGCCCGCCGCCGCCATGAGCCCCGCGCCCCAGAACGGCACCCGCCAGCCCCAGGCCAGGTAGTCCGCCTCGTCGAGCCGTGCCGACAGCACGAGGGCGAGGCCGTTGGCCAGCAGGAACCCCACCGGCGCGCCGAGCTGCGGGAAGCTGGTCCACAGCGCACGGCGGTGTGCCGGGGCGTGCTCCCCGGTCAGCAGGACCGCCCCGCCCCACTCCCCGCCGAGCCCCAGGCCCTGGGCGAACCGCAGGGCGAGCAGGAGCAGGGGCGCCGCCAGGCCGATGCTGTCGTACGTGGGCACGAGTCCCACGGCGACCGTGGCCAGGCCCGTCAGCAGCAGGGAGAGCACGAGGACGGGCCGCCGCCCGTGCCGGTCGCCGATGTGGCCGAAGAGCACGGCGCCCAGAGGCCGGGCGAGGAAGCCGATGCCGAAGGTGCCGAAGGCGGCGAGGGTGCCGAGCAGCGGGGAGACGGTCGGGAAGTACAGCGGCCCGAGGACGAGGGCCGCCGCGGTGCCGTACACGTAGAAGTCGTAGAACTCGATGGCGGTGCCGCTCATCGCGGCGAGTGCCAGGCGCCGCATGGACGGCGGGCCGGGGGGCTGGGTGCTGTGCCGTTGCATGTACTGCCCAACAGCCAGTCGGCAGGGAGGCAACGGGCGGCAGTGGGCGTGCGGTGGTGCGGCGGGGGGCGCGTGGGGCCGCGAGGGAAGCCGCTGAATATTTTTTGTCCGGATTTGCTCAGCTATTGCGCTTTTATCCGGCAGGGCGTAGCTTAAGAGATGAGGCCGCCGCATCCGGAGGAATTTGGATGGACGGCCTCACTGCATGCCCGGAGCACCCGGATCAAGCGCCCGGATCATCCCGGTGCGGGGGCAGTGCCAGGGGGATCACCAGCCGCGTTCGCGCCATTCGGCGAGGTGGGGGCGCTCGGCGCCCAGCGTGGTGTCCGCGCCGTGTCCCGGATAGACCCACGTCTCGTCCGGGAGCTCCCCGAACAGCTTCGTCTCCACGTCGTGCAGGAGGCTCGCGAAGGCCTCGGGGTCGTCGTGGGTGTTGCCGACGCCGCCCGGGAACAGGCAGTCGCCCGTGAAGACGTGCGGGTGTCCGTGCGGGTCGTCGTAGACCAGCGCGATGCTGCCCGGGGTGTGCCCCACCAGGTGCCGCGCGGTCAGCTCCACGCGGCCGACGCGGATGACGTCGCCGTCGGACACGGGCACGGTGGTCGGCACGGGGATGCCCTCGGCGTCCTCGCGGCCCGCGTACGTGGTGGCGCCGGTGGCGTCGACGACCTCGGCCAGGGCCTGCCAGTGGTCGCCGTGCCGGTGCGTGGTGACCACCGAGGCGATGCCGCTGTCCCCGATCAGGGAGAGCAGGGTGTGCGGCTCCGCGGCGGCGTCGATCAGCAACTGTTCGTCCGTCGCGCGGCAGCGCAGCAGATAGGCGTTGTTGTCCATCGGGCCGACCGCGACTTTCGAGATCATCAGGTCGGTCAGCTCGTGCACGTCCGCCGGTCCGCCGACCTTCACCGCTCCGCTGTACGTCATGGAGCCAGCCTATTCCTCCGGGCCGTTCACAGCGGGGGGAGGGCGGGCAGCGGGGCCCCGGCGGTGTCGAGCGCCGCGCCCTTGTCGCCGCGGCCCGCGAGCCAGCCCAGGAGGTCCGCGGGCGGGCCGCTGACGGTGACCGGGGCTCCCTCCGCGGTGCCGCCCGTGCGCCAGCTCCTGCCGTCGTCGGCGAGCAGCGTGACGGGCGGGATCCCCGGGCGGCTCGCCCAGCGGTCGGCGAGGAACTCGATCTCGCGTCCGGTGAACTCCTGGGGAAGGTCCCGCAGCTCGTAGCCGACGCCCAGGTCGACGAGGTGCAGCTCGAGCTCGATCCAGCGGCGGAAGGGGACGCGGGCGGCCCGGTCGGTCACGCCGTTGCGCATGGTGATCGTGCGGTCCCAGTCGGCCGGGACGGCGGCCTGGGCCCGCAGGCGCTCGGCGCTGTCGCGCAGGTCCGCGAGGTGTTCCTCCGGGGAGCGGCCGGCGCCCTTCTCGATGTCCTCGTCGCGGGCCTCGGCGGTCACGTACATCGGGCGGCCGGCCAGGACGTTGACGAGGGCGTCCGCATTGCGCGCGACGTGGGCCAGGACGTGCCCGCGGGTCCAGCCGGGCAGCCGGGACGGGGCGGTCACCGCGGCGTGGTCGAGCGCGCCGACCGCGCTCAGGAACCGCTCGGTCGCTTCGTGTACTGAGGCCAGGTCACGCACGTGGTCGATCATGCGGCCGACGATAGCGCCGCCACTCGTCCGGGTGAAGGTGTGCGGCTCCGACCGTAAATCGAATGTGCGTGCTATAGGCTCGATGAGGCATCGGATCCGACATCCGCGCGGCGGCCCCCATACCCTGGGTCGGGGGTGCGCGCCTCATCGCCTCAAAGAACCACCACTCTCCAGAACCACCCCCTTCTTCGTTCTCAAGAAAGGTGCCGACCGGCGTGGCTGACCGTCTCATCGTCCGTGGCGCTCGCGAGCACAACCTCAAGAACGTCTCGCTCGACCTCCCCCGCGACTCCCTCATCGTCTTCACGGGGCTCTCCGGCTCGGGCAAGTCGTCCCTCGCGTTCGACACGATCTTCGCCGAGGGGCAGCGCCGCTACGTCGAGTCGCTCTCCTCCTACGCCCGGCAGTTCCTCGGGCAGATGGACAAGCCCGATGTGGACTTCATCGAGGGCCTGTCCCCGGCCGTCTCCATCGACCAGAAGTCGACCTCGCGCAACCCGCGCTCGACGGTCGGCACCATCACCGAGGTCTACGACTACCTCCGGCTGCTGTTCGCCCGCATCGGCAAGCCGCACTGCCCCGAGTGCAGCCGCCCCATCTCCCGCCAGTCGCCGCAGGCGATCGTGGACAGGGTGCTGGAGCTCCCCGAGGGCAGCCGCTTCCAGGTGCTCTCGCCGCTGGTGCGCGAGCGCAAGGGCGAGTTCGTCGACCTCTTCTCCGACCTGCAGACCAAGGGCTACAGCCGGGCCCGGGTGGACGGCGAGACCGTCCAGCTCTCCGATCCGCCCAAGCTGAAGAAGCAGGAGAAGCACACCATCGAGGTGGTCGTCGACCGCCTCACCGTCAAGGACAGCGCCAAGCGCCGGCTGACCGACTCGGTCGAGACCGCCCTGGGCCTGTCCGGCGGCATGGTCATCCTCGACTTCGTCGACCTCCCCGAGGACGACCCCGAGCGCGAGCGGATGTACTCCGAGCACCTCTACTGCCCCTACGACGACCTGTCGTTCGAGGAGCTGGAGCCGCGCTCGTTCTCCTTCAACTCGCCCTTCGGCGCCTGCCCGGAGTGCACCGGCATCGGCACCCGCATGGAGGTCGACCCCGAGCTGATCGTCCCGGACCCGGAGAAGTCCCTGGACGAGGGCGCGATCAGCCCCTGGTCGCACGGCCACACCAAGGAGTACTTCGGCCGCCTGGTCGGCGCCCTCGCCGATGCCCTCGGCTTCCGCACGGACATCCCCTGGGCGGGCCTGCCCGCGCGCGCCAGGAAGGCCCTCCTCAACGGCCACAAGACCCAGATCGAGGTGCGCTACCGCAACCGCTACGGGCGCGAGCGCGCGTACACCACCGCCTTCGAAGGCGCGGTCCCCTTCGTCAAGCGGCGCCACTCCGAGGCCGAGAGCGACGCCAGCCGCGAGCGCTTCGAGGGCTACATGCGCGAGGTGAACTGCCCCACCTGCGAGGGCACGCGCCTGAAGCCGATCGTGCTCGCCGTCACCGTCCAGGGCCGGTCCATCGCGGAGGTCTCCGCGATGTCGATCAGCGAGTGCGCCGACTTCCTGCGGGACATGAAGCTCACCGGCCGCGAGAAGAAGATCGCCGAGCGGGTCCTCAAGGAGGTCAACGAGCGCCTGAAGTTCCTCGTCGACGTCGGCCTGGACTACCTCTCGCTCAACCGCGCCGCGGGCACCCTCTCCGGCGGCGAGGCCCAGCGCATCCGCCTCGCCACCCAGATCGGCTCCGGCCTCGTCGGCGTGCTCTACGTGCTGGACGAGCCCTCCATCGGCCTCCACCAGCGCGACAACCACCGCCTGATCGAGACCCTCGTCCGCCTGCGCGACATGGGCAACACCCTCATCGTGGTCGAGCACGACGAGGACACCATCAAGGTCGCCGACTGGGTCGTGGACATCGGCCCCGGCGCCGGCGAGCACGGCGGCAAGGTCGTGCACAGCGGCCCCTTGAAGGAGCTCCTGCGCAACAAGGAGTCGATGACCGGGCACTACCTCTCCGGCAAGAAGGCCATCGCCATACCGGACGCCCGCCGGCCCGTCGACCCCGAGCGCCGGATCACCGTCCGCGGCGCCCGGGAGAACAACCTGCAGGACATCGACGTCTCCTTCCCGCTCGGCGTGCTCACGGCCGTCACCGGCGTCTCCGGCTCCGGCAAGTCGACCCTGGTCAATGACATCCTGTACACGCACCTCGCCCGCGAGCTCAACGGCGCCCGGGCCGTGCCCGGCCGCCACACGCGCGTCGACGGCGACGACCTGGTCGACAAGGTCGTCCACGTCGACCAGTCGCCCATCGGCCGCACGCCGCGCTCCAACCCGGCCACGTACACCGGTGTCTTCGACCACATCCGCAAGCTCTTCGCGGAGACGATGGAGGCGAAGGTCCGCGGCTATCTGCCCGGCCGCTTCTCCTTCAACGTCAAGGGCGGCCGCTGCGAGAACTGCTCGGGCGACGGCACCATCAAGATCGAGATGAACTTCCTCCCGGACGTGTACGTGCCGTGCGAGGTCTGCCACGGCGCGCGCTACAACCGCGAGACCCTGGAGGTGCACTACAAGGGCAAGTCCATCGCCGAGGTGCTGGACATGCCCATCGAGGAGGCGCTCTCCTTCTTCGAGGCCGTGCCCACCATCGCCCGCCACCTGCGCACGCTCCACGAGGTCGGCCTCGGCTACGTCCGCCTCGGGCAGTCCGCGCCGACGCTCTCCGGCGGCGAGGCCCAGCGCGTGAAGCTCGCCAGCGAGCTGCAGAAGCGCTCCACGGGCCGCACGGTCTACGTGCTGGACGAGCCCACCACGGGCCTGCACTTCGAGGACATCAACAAGCTCATCTCGGTGCTGGCCGGCCTGGTCGACAAGGGCAACAGCGTCATCGTCATCGAGCACAACCTCGACGTCATCAAGACCGCCGACTGGGTCGTGGACATGGGCCCGGAGGGCGGCAGTGGCGGCGGCCTGGTCATCGCCGAGGGCACGCCGGAGGACGTCGCGTCGGTGCCGTCCAGCCACACCGGCAAGTTCCTGCGGGAGCTGCTGGGGGACCGGGTGAGCGATGCGCCCGCGGCCGCCGCGCCCAAGGCCCGCAAGAAGGCGGCGCCCCGCAAGAAGGCCGCCGCCCGGAAGGCGTGACCGGCGTGACCTCCGCCCGCCCGGGCGGAGGTCACGCCGGGGTCATGACGTCAGCTCGTCGCCGTACGGCGGCTCCGCACCGGCCTTCGTGCAGGTGAGAGCCGCCGCGCGCGCGGCGAAGGACAGCGTGTCGCGCCAGGCGGTCCCGTCGAGCCGGGCGGGCTCGTCCAGCGCGCCCGGCACCGCCGCGAGGCGGTGGAGCAGCGCGGCGTTCACCGTGTCCCCCGCCCCGATCGTGTCGGCGACCTGCACCCGGGGCGCGGGCACGGCGATCCGCTCACCGGAGCGCGTGTGCACGGCGAGCCCCTCGCCGCCGTGCGTGAGGACCACCGCGGCCGGGCCGGCCGCCAGCCACTCCCCGGGGGAGCCGCCCAGCCAGTGGGCGTCCTCCGCGGAGAGCTTCAGCACGGACACGTACGGCAGCCAGGAGCGGAAGCGGGCCCGGTAGGCGTCCGCGTCGGGGATCAGCCCGGGGCGCACGTTCGGGTCGAGCAGGGTGAAGATCCCGCGCTCCGCCTCGCGCCGCAGCAGGGCCTCGTAGGCGCTCGCCCCCGGCTCCAGCACCAGCGAGCACGTGCCCAGGCACAGCGCCCGCGCGGCCTCCGGCAGCGCCCCGGGCAGTGCGAAGAGCCGGTCGGCGGTGCCCTGCGCGTAGAAGCCGTAGCCCGCGGAGCCGTCCGCGCCGATGTCGGCCACTGCCAGGGTCGTCGGCTCCGGCCCCCGCTGCACCAGCGAGGTGTCCACGCCCGCGGCCCGCAGGCCGGCCAGCAGCACCTCCCCGAAGCCGTCCGTGGAGACCCGCGAGCAGAACGCGGCCGGCGTCCCCAGCCGCCCCAGCGCGACGGCGGTGTTGTACGGGCCGCCGCCGCGCCGCGGCAGCAGGGCGGGCAGGTCGCCGGCGGGGTCCCCGCCCGGTGCCTTGCCGGCCGGTACGAGGTCGATCAGCGCTTCTCCGGCTACGACGATCACGAGCGGTCCTCTCTGCCGTGGCTCCTGCGGCTCAGCCTGCCAGGCGGCGGGGCGGTCCCGGGAGCCGGGTAAGGTCGGCGGTCGGCAGTTCACCGTGAGTCCAGCGCTGGAGCCCCCCATGACCACCCCCTCGTGCCCGCAGAGCCCCGCCGAGCCCCCTTGTGCGTCCCGGCGCACCGTGCTCAGGGGCGCCGCGCTCGCGGGCGTCGCCGGGCTGGGCGCCGCCGCCTGCGGCGGCAAGACGGGCCCCAAGGCGTCCGCCACGCCCACGGCTCCGGTGGATCTCGGTGCGGTGGACGGCGTGCCCGTCGGGCAGGCGCGGCTCTTCCGGGAGGAGCGGCTGGTCGTCTCGCAGACCGCCCCGGGCGAGTACAAGGCCTTCAGCGCGGTGTGCACGCACGCGGGCTGCGTGGCCGACAAGGTGGAGAACGGCAAGGTCCGCTGCCCCTGTCACGGCAGCGAGTTCGACGCGAACACCGGCAAGGTCCTCCAGGGTCCGGCCGGCGCCCCGCTGCCGGCCGTGCCCGTCAAGGCGGTCGGGGGCAAGCTGATCGCGGGCCCCGAGGCCTGACGCCCGCCCGGCGGTTCGTCCGGCGGTTCGTTCAGCGGGTCGCCCGGCGGTTCGTCCGGCGTCCTCACGACCAGTCCCAGGCGATCCCCACGATCCCCGGGCGCACTGTCTGCTCCACCAGGTGCACCATGCGGTGGCGCCCAGCGAGCGTGAGCTCCTGCTGCCCGCCGCGGGGCGCGCCCGCCGAGGTGCGGGTGAAGCGCAGGCAGTGCGCGGGCAGCTCGGCGGCGTCGAAGCGGACCTGCAGCACGTACTGCCCGCCGGCGAAACTGAAGCCGCGCACGTACTCGCTGCTGGGCCCCGCGGTGCCGTCCTCGAAGCCGTAGCCGAAGACGTAGGTGTCCCCGGCCCGCAGCCGGGTGTCGAAGAGCAGCTCCGCGACGAGCACCCCGGCGGCCGTGTGCCACCGCACCCGGCCGACCCGGCAGTTCTCGTTCGCCCGCACGGCCACCCGGCCGGGGTCGCAGCCCTCGTCCCCGTGGTGGATGGCGAGGTAGCGGTCGACGCCGTCGCGGTGGGCGCGCACCACGTGGTGGGAGTCGCGCCCCTGCAGCTCCCGCCCGGCGCCTATGCGGACGCGCTCCAGGTGGCAGACGGTGTGCAGGCCGCCGTCGGAGGGGGAGCCCAGGTCGGCCAGGAGCCGCTCCAGGGCGCGGGACTCCTCGACCAGCGAACGGTACGAGCGGGCGGCGGGCCGCTCGGCACCGGTGAGCGGGGAAGCGGGCTCCAGCAGCCGCGTCAGGGAGTGGGCGGGCAGCTCCAGGAGCTCCTCCAGCGCCCGCACCGCCCTGAGCGACTCGGCCCGCTGCGGGCGGCGCGCGCCCTGCTGCCAGTAGCTGAGGCTCGTCACGCCGACGTGCACGCCGCGCTGCGCGAGCCGGTGCTGCACCCGGGCCAGCGCCAGTCCCCGTGCGCTGAGCGCGGTCCGCAGCGCCACGTGGAAGGGCCCGGTGCGCAGGGCCAGGGCCAGTTCGGCCTCGGTCGCGTCGCCGGTCGCCCGTCTGCGTGCCATCCGTCCCACCCCTGCGCCTCTGTGAATATTCACCGGTGGTGAACGCGACGGGGGCCGGCGGACCGCTGTGATCCTCATGGCCGGGCAGCGGACGTTCACATCCGGTAGGCCCCGTTCACACCGTCGGCTCACCGAGCATTGAAGCCGGTTGACCATTCACTGACAACTCCCTGATGCTCCTGACCAGCGTCCGGACGCGCCTCCATCACCACCCCCCGCCTCGGGAGGAACGTCCATGTCCCGTGCATCGGCACAACCGAACACCCCCGGAAGGGCCCGCATACGCGGCAGACGGCTGTCCACCGCAGCCGCCGTGGCCGCCGCCCTGCTTCTCGCCGTCCCCACCACGGCGTCCGCAGCAGGCGGCGACCAGCCTTCCCTGCGCGCCTCGAAGAAGCTCGACATCACCATGCAGGCCCAGCAGAAGAGCAATTGGTGCTGGGCCGCCTCCGGCAACACCATCGCGACCTGGCTGGGGCGCAACTACACCCAGAACCAGTTCTGCAACGCCGCCTTCCGCCGCCAGATGGGCTCGGAGTGCCCCAACAACCAGGCCACGCTGGGCAACGTGCAGACCGCCTTCCAGTGGGCCGGCATCAACCCCGGTTCGTACGTGAGCGGATGGCTGCGCTACCCGACCGTCCAGAGCGAGGTCAGCGCCAACAGGCCCGTGGAGACGCGCATCCAGTGGTCCTCCGGCGGCGGTCACATGCACGTCCTCTACGGCTACGACGACGCGAACCAGTTCGTGTACTGGGGCGACCCCTGGCCCTCCAGCAACCGCTACAACTGGGCGTCCCACAGCTGGTACGTGAACAACAACAACTTCTCCTGGACCCACTCGCTCTACCGGATCGGGGCGTGAGGTCATGACCGACCGGATGCTCGCGCAGCAGCACATCCGCACGAACGCGGCCCGTGCGGCGGCCGCCGGCGCGCTCACCGCCGCCCTCCTCGGCCTCGCCCCCCTCGCCCACGCCGCCACGCCGGCGCCTCCCGCGGCCCCCACCGCCGCCGGAGTCTCCGCCGCGCACGAGGCGGCGGCCTCCTCCTCGACCCTCGGGACGCTGTCCCGCTTCTTCGCCCGCGACGGTGCGGTCGCCGCGGCGAAGGCGCAGCCGAGGATCGAGGGCGCCACCGTGCCCGTCTACACGCTCTCCCCGGAGTTCGTGGCGGGCAAGGAGGACGCCCCCGTCGCCACGCTCGACTTCCTCGCCAGCAAGGCGGTCTCCTCCGACGGGCAGAAGGCGTCGGTGTGGACGGCGCGCACCGGCGGCGACTGGAAGGTCGTCAACATCGCCACCGGGGACGACGAGACGCGCTACGCCGCCGAGGGGGCGCAGAAGCTCGCCGGCGGCACGGTCTTCCGCGAGCCGCAGATCGACGCCTGGTACGTGCAGCGCGGCGACAAGGTCCTGCCGCTGGACGCCGACGCCGTCCGTGCCGTCGGCGCGAAGGGCACCACGCTCGACGGCTACCGCGCCCGCGTCCACAAGGCGTACGGCGACAAGCTGCCCGGCTCCGCGTACGCGAAGGACGGCCGGGCGGGCGGCTACGGCCCCGGGCAGGAGGCGGCCGCGGAGCAGCAGGCGGCCCCCGCGCCGCAGGGCGGCTCCGGCCCGCTGAGCACCACCGCCTCCGCGGCGGCGGCCGGCGGTGCGGCCGTGGTCCTCGGCGCGGGCGCCGTGGCCGCGCGCCGCAGGCTCCGGCGCCGCTGACGCCCTACCGGGCCGGTCTCCGGCCGGCCCGGTTCCGGCCTCCGTCCCCGGCCACCACCCCCCGCCGGGGCCGGAGCCGGTCCCTCCGCAGGCGGACGCGGATTGTCACTGCCCGCAAGTAGGGTGTGTGACATGGCCGACCCCAGCAGCTACCGACCCAAGCCGGGACAGATCCCCGACTCGCCGGGGGTCTACAGATTCCGTGACGAACACGGCCGGGTGATCTACGTCGGGAAGGCGAAGAGCCTGCGCCAGCGGCTCTCCTCGTACTTCCAGGACCTCGCCGGCCTGCACACGCGCACCCGCACGATGGTGACCACGGCCGCCTCCGTCGAGTGGACCGTGGTCTCCACCGAGGTCGAGGCGCTCCAGCTGGAGTACACCTGGATCAAGGAGTACGACCCCCGCTTCAACGTCAAGTACCGCGACGACAAGAGCTATCCCTCCCTCGCCGTCACCATGGGCGAGGAGTTCCCGCGGGTGCAGGTCATGCGCGGCCCCAAGAAGAAGGGCGTGCGCTACTTCGGCCCGTACGCCCACGCCTGGGCCATCCGCGAGACGGTCGACCTGATGCTGCGCGTCTTCCCCGTGCGCACCTGCTCCGCCGGGGTGTTCAAGCGCTCGGCCCAGATCGGCCGCCCCTGCCTGCTGGGGTACATCGGCAAGTGCTCCGCCCCCTGCGTCGGCCGCGTCAGCGCCGAGGAGCACCGCGAACTGGCCGAGGAGTTCTGCGACTTCATGGCCGGCCGCACCGGTGCGTACCTGCGCCGCCTGGAGCAGCGGATGCACGAGGCCGCCGAGGAGATGGAGTACGAGAAGGCGGCCCGCCTGCGCGATGACATAGAAGCCCTCCGGCGCGCCCTGGAGAAGAACGCCGTCGTCCTCGCCGACGCCACCGACGCCGACCTGATCGCCGTCGCCGAGGACGAGCTGGAGGCCGCGGTGCAGATCTTCCACGTGCGCGGCGGCCGGGTGCGCGGCCAGCGCGGCTGGGTGACCGACAAGGTGGAGGCCGTCGACACCGCGGGCCTGGTCGAGCACGCCCTGCAGCAGCTCTACGGCGAGGAGCGCGGCGACGCCGTGCCCAAGGAGGTCCTGGTCCCGGCCCTGCCGGAGCCGGTCGAGCCCGTCGCCCAGTGGCTGGGCGAGCGCCGCGGCTCCCGGGTCGACCTGCGCATCCCCCAGCGCGGCGACAAGAAGGACCTGATGGCGACGGTCCAGCGCAACGCCCAGCAGGCCCTCGTCCTGCACAAGACCAAGCGCGCCTCCGACCTGACCACCCGCTCCCGGGCGCTGGAGGAGATCGCCGAGGCCCTGGAGCTGGATTCCGCGCCGCTGCGCATCGAGTGCTTCGACGTCTCCCACCTCCAGGGCCAGGACGTGGTGGCGTCCATGGTCGTCTTCGAGGACGGCCTGGCGCGCAAGAGCGAGTACCGCCGCTTCCAGATCAAGGGCTTCGAGGGCCAGGACGACGTCCGGTCGATGCACGAGGTGATCGGCAGGCGCTTCCGCCGCTATCTGCAGGAGAAGCAGAAGGCGGGGGAGTGGTCCGAGGAGAACGCGGTCGCGGAGGAGAACGGACACGCCGCGGACGACGGTCCGGCGGACGCCCGCACCGAGGACGGCCGCACCGAGGACGGCCGCCCCAAGCGCTTCGCCTATCCGCCGCAGCTCGTCGTCGTCGACGGCGGGCAGCCGCAGGTGGCCGCCGCCCGCCGTGCGCTGGACGAGCTCGGCATCGAGGACGTGGCCGTCTGCGGCCTGGCCAAGCGGCTGGAGGAGGTCTGGCTGCCCGGCGAGGACGACCCCGTCGTGCTGCCCCGCACCAGCGAGGGCCTCTACCTCCTGCAGCGCGTGCGCGACGAGGCCCACCGCTTCGCCATCGCCTACCAGCGCAGCAAGCGCACCAAGACCCTGCGGGCCGGGCCGCTGGACGAGGTCCCCGGTCTCGGTGAGACCCGCAAGAAGGCGCTGCTCAAGCACTTCGGCTCGGTCAAGCGGCTGCGCGCCGCGACGGTCGAGCAGATCTGCGAGACGCCGGGCATCGGCCGCAAGACCGCCGAGACGATCGCCGCCGCGCTCGCGGCGGCCGCCCCGCCCGCCCCCGCCGTGAACATGGCCACGGGCGAGATCATGGAGGAGGCGGGGGAATGATGGGGCACGCAGTATGGAAGACGGGGCCGCGACCGCGGCGCCGTCAGTGAGACGGGGGTAGCAGCATGACCGGGACCGATCGAGACGGAGCACAGGTGAGTACGGGCACGACGGCGGATGCGACCGGCGGCGAGGGCACCGCGGCCATCCCCGAACTGGTGATCATCTCCGGCATGTCGGGGGCGGGCCGCAGCACCGCCGCCAAGTGCCTGGAGGACCTCGGCTGGTTCGTCGTGGACAACCTGCCGCCCGCCCTGATCCCCACCATGGTGGACCTCGGCGCCCGCTCCCAGGGCAACGTGGCCCGGATCGCCGTGGTCGTGGACGTGCGCGGCCGGCGCTTCTTCGACAACCTCCGCGAGTCCCTGGCCGACCTGGCCGCCAAGAAGGTCAAGCGGCGCGTGATCTTCCTGGAGGCCTCCGACGACGCCCTGGTGCGCCGCTTCGAGTCCGTGCGCCGCCCGCACCCCCTGCAGGGCTCCGGGCGCATCGTCGACGGCATCGCCGCCGAGCGGGACCTGCTGCGCGAGCTGCGCGGCGACGCCGACCTGGTGATCGACACCTCCAGCCTCAACGTCCACGAGCTGCGCGCCAAGATGGACGCCCAGTTCGCGGGCGAGGAGGAGCCGGAGCTGCGGGCCACCGTCATGTCCTTCGGCTACAAGTACGGCCTGCCCGTCGACGCCGACCTCGTGGTGGACTGCCGCTTCCTGCCCAACCCGCACTGGGTCCCGGAGCTGCGCCCCTTCACGGGCCTGAACGAGGAGGTCTCGGGCTACGTCTTCAACCAGCCCGGCGCCAAGGAGTTCCTCGACCGCTACACCGAGCTCCTGCAGCTCATCGCCGCGGGCTACCGCCGCGAGGGCAAGCGCTACGTGACCATCGCGGTCGGCTGCACCGGCGGCAAGCACCGCTCCGTGGCCATGTCCGAGAAGCTCGCCCACCGCCTGGTCTCCGAGGGAGTGGAGACCGTCGTCGTCCACCGGGACATGGGGCGCGAGTGACCGGCCGCACCTCCCGGCTCCGCCGGGTGCGCCGCCTCGTCCCCGGACGGACCACCCGGGGGCCCGAGGGCCGTGCGAAGCGCGGCGCCCAGCCCAAGGTCGTCGCCCTCGGCGGCGGCCACGGCCTGTCCGCCTCGCTGGCCGCCCTGCGCCGGATCACCGGCGACCTCACCGCCGTCGTCACCGTCGCCGACGACGGCGGCTCCAGCGGCCGGCTCCGCGACGAGCTGGGCGTCCTGCCCCCCGGCGACCTGCGCAAGGCCCTCGCGGCCCTGTGCGGCGACGACGACTGGGGCCAGACCTGGGCCCGCGTGATCAAGCACCGCTTCACCAGCGAGGGCGATCTGCACGACCACGCCGTGGGCAATCTGCTGATCGTCGCCCTCTGGGAGCAGCTGGGCGACCCCGTCCAGGCCCTCGATCTGGTCGGCAAGCTGCTGGGCGCGCACGGCCGGGTGCTGCCCATGTCCGCCGTGCCGCTGGAGCTGCAGGCCCTGGTCCGGGGGCACGACCCCGCCGAGCCCGACGCCCTCAGCACCGTCCGCGGCCAGGCCACGGTGGCGCTGACCCCGGGCGAGGTGCAGTCCGTGCACGTCGTGCCGGAGGATCCGCCCGCCGTGCCCGAGGCCGTCGCCGCCGTCCTCGACGCGGACTGGGTGGTGCTCGGCCCCGGCTCCTGGTTCTCCTCCGTCATCCCGCACCTGCTCGTCCCCGAGCTGCTGGAAGCCCTGCAGGAGACCAAGGCCCGCCGGGTGCTGTCGTTGAATCTCGCACCACAACCGGGTGAAACCGATGGCTTCTCCCCGCAGCGTCATTTGGAGGTTTTGGCCCGACACGCCCCTAAACTCGCCCTGGACGTGGTGCTGGCCGACGAGGCCGCCGTGCCCGACCGCGAGAGCCTCACCGACGCCGCGAAGCGGCTCGGGGCCGCGGTCGAGCTGGCGCCGGTCGCCGCGCCCGACGGCTCCCCGACCCATGACCCGGAGCTGTTGGCCGCCGCGTACGACCGTATTTTTCGGATGCATGGAAGGATCGGCCCATGGCGATGACGGCAGCGGTGAAGGATGAAATCTCCCGGCTCCCCGTCACCCGCACCTGCTGCCGGAAAGCGGAGGTCTCGGCGATCCTGCGGTTCGCGGGCGGTCTGCACCTGGTCAGCGGGCGCATCGTGATCGAGGCGGAGCTGGACACCGGGATCGCCGCCCGGCGGCTGCGCAAGGACATCCTGGAGATCTTCGGGCACGCCTCCGACCTGGTGGTGATGGCCCCCGGCGGACTGCGCCGCGGCAGCCGCTACGTGGTGCGGGTGGTGGCGGGCGGTGACCAGCTGGCGCGCCAGACCGGCCTGGTCGACGGCCGCGGCCGGCCGATCCGCGGGCTGCCTCCACAGGTCGTCTCCGGGGCCACCTGCGACGCGGAGGCCGCCTGGCGGGGTGCCTTCCTCGCGCACGGTTCGCTCACCGAGCCCGGCCGCTCCTCCTCCCTGGAGGTGACCTGCCCCGGGCCCGAGGCGGCGCTGGCGCTGGTCGGCGCGGCCCGCCGGCTGCAGATCGCGGCCAAGGCGCGGGAGGTGCGCGGCGTCGATCGCGTGGTCGTCCGCGACGGCGATGCGATCGGTGCCCTGCTGACCCGCCTGGGCGCGCACGAGTCCGTGCTGGCCTGGGAGGAGCGCCGGATGCGCCGCGAGGTGCGGGCCACGGCCAACCGCCTCGCCAATTTCGACGACGCCAACCTGCGCCGCTCGGCCCGCGCCGCCGTCGCGGCGGGCGCCCGCGTGCAGCGGGCCCTGGAGATCCTCGGCGAGGAGGTGCCCGAGCACCTCGCCGCCGCCGGCCGGCTGCGCATGGAGCACAAGCAGGCCTCCCTGGAGGAGCTCGGCGCCCTGGCCGATCCGCCGCTGACCAAGGACGCCGTCGCCGGCCGGATCCGGCGGCTGCTGGCCATGGCCGACAAGCGCGCCCAGGACCTCGGCATCCCCGGCACCGAGTCCAACCTCTCCGACCTGTCGGACCTCTCGGAGGAGATGGCGGAGGGCATGGCGGGCTGACGGCCCGCCCGCCCGGCCGCCCGTAGCGCCGGCCCCCGCTCCACCGCCCGTGACGCCGGTCCTGCCACCGGCACAGCGAGCCACCCCGCGCCGTGCAGGGCGCCGGAGTGGCTCTTTCTGCATCGTTGACATGATCATGCAGCCTCTTCAGGCTGGCGTCCGTGCACTGACGTGGCAGACAACAGCAAGGGGGGCTCATGAGACGCAGGACGAGATCGGTCCTCGCGGCGGCTTCGCTGCTCTTCGGCGGACTGGCCGCGGCACCCTTCGCCCAGGCACGACCCGCCGCCCCGGCGGCGGCGCGCGACGGCGACGGCGCGCCCGCCGTCTGGACCGCCGAGATCACCGCCGACCAGGTGCCGCTGCTCCTCGCGGCCGGCGTCGACGGCCACGAACTGGCCGAGCGCCCGTCCGGCACCAAGGCCGCCGCGGTCGAGCTCTACCTGACCGGCCAGCAGGCCCGCGAGCTGCGCGACCGAGGCGTCGGCCTCACCGAGAAACGGCTGCCCCGGCGCACCGAGGAGCGCCTGAAGGCCGCGGGCGACGGCGTCTTCCGCCCGTACAGCGGCAGCAACGGCCTCCGGCAGGAGCTGCTGGACACGGCGAAGGCCCACCCCGGCCTCACCAAGGTCGTGAGCATCGGCAAGACCGTCCGCGGCCAGGACATCCTCGCCCTGAAGCTGAGCAAGGACGCTCGCACCGCACCCGACGGCCGCAAGCCCGCCGTGCTGTACATGTCCAACCAGCACGCCCGGGAGTGGATCACCCCCGAGATGACGCGGCGGCTGCTCCACCACTACCTCGACGGATACGGCAAGGACGCCCGCCTGACCGACGTCGTGAACCGCGCCGAACTCTGGTTCGTCCTCTCCGCCAACCCCGACGGCTACGACCACACCTTCCGGAGCCCGGCCACCCGCCTGTGGCGCAAGAACCTGCGCGACAACGACGGCGATGGCAAGATCACCCCGGGCGACGGCGTCGACCTCAACCGCAACTTCCCCTTCAAATGGGGCTACGACAACGAGGGTTCCTCGCCCCGCCCGGGCTCCGAGACCTACCGCGGCCCGGCACCGGCCTCCGAGCCGGAGACGCGGGCGATCGACGCCTTCGAGAAGGCGCACCGCTTCAGCTACGCCGTCAACTACCACTCGGCCGCCGAACTGCTGCTCTACGGCGTCGGCTGGCAGGTCGCCACCCCCACCCCGGACGACGTCCTCTACAAGGCGCTGGCCGGCACGCCGGAGAAGCCCGCGATCCCGGGCTACCACCCGCAGCTGTCGTCCGAGCTCTACACGACCAACGGCGAGGCCGACGGGCACGCGGCGAACGTCAACGGGACGATGATGTTCACCCCCGAGATGTCGACCTGCCGCACCGCCTCCGCGGCCGACCCGAACGACCGCTGGAACCCGGCCGACTGCCCGTCCTCCTTCAGCTTCCCCGACGACGAGAAGCTGATCCAGCAGGAGTTCGCCAAGAACGTCCCCTTCGCGCTGTCCGTCGCCGAAACCGCCGTCAACCGCGAAGGCGCCGACCGGCCCCGCTCGGCCGTGGGCCTGTCCGCCCCCGACTTCTCCCCGGACACCTTCACCACCTCCTACGCGCTCGGCGACGAGCAGGAGGTCTCCGTCACCGCCCGCAAGTCCCTGACCGACCTGCGCCTCAACTACCGCATCGACGGCGGGCGTACGCACACCGCCGCGCTGGAGGCCTGGAAGGGCGGCGACCGCTACGGCGGGCAGGACAGCATCCGCTTCGCCGAGTACCGCGCCTACGTCGAGGGCGCCGAACCCGGCTCCGGCGTCCGCGTCTGGTACACCGGCCGGACCCGCGACGGCAAGCCCACCGCCAGCGAACCCTTCACCTACACCGTGGCGCAGCGCCCCGAGGCCGACACCCTGGTGATCGCCGACGAGGGCGGGCCCGGCGCCGCCCGGCACGCCGCCGCCTACACGGAGGCCCTGGCCGCGTCCGGCCGCGACGCCGCCGTGTGGGACGTGGCGGCCCAGGGCGCTCCGCACGCGCTCGGCGTGCTCGGCCACTTCAAGAGCGTCGTGTGGTACTCCGGCGCCAACCGGCCCGGCGGAGCCGTGCTGACGGCCGTGCGGGAGTTCGTCAACGAGGGCGGCAAGCTCGTCGCCGCGGGCAAGCAGGCGGGCGGCCACGGCGTCGTCGGGGCAGCCGAGACCAACGACTTCAGCCAGTACTACCTCGGCGCGGGCAGCCGCCTGCAGCACCCGGCACCGGCCCGCTTCACCGGCTCCGGCGCGCTCGCCGGCATCAGCGTCCGCCTCGCCGACGCTCCCGGTGACGCTCCCGGCGACAAGCTGGACGCCGCGGGCTCGTACACCCCCGTCTCCGACGAGCTGCCGCCGGCGAGCTTCCCGCAGTTCCGCAGCGCGGCCGCGGGTGAGTACGCCGCAGCCGGCCGGGCGGAGGGAAACCCGGGGAACCCGAACGGCGCAACGACCGCCCGCTGCAGCGGATCGGACGTCACGCTCCGTGACGGCGCTTGCGCCGCGGCGGCGGCCGCGGGCCGGGCGGCGGCGGTGGCGACCCCCTCCACCGTGCTCCTCGGCTTCGGTCTGCAGCACGTCCCGGACCCCGGCGAGCGGTCCGCGCTCATTAGTGCAGCCCTGCGCTCTGTCAAGGGGTGAAGCGCCCTTCAGGGCCCAGTGACGCCAATGTCACGTCCCCACCTTCTTAGAGGTAGGGTCGGGGTTGGTCGGGGACATCCCAAAACAGCCCGCCGGCGGACAGTCCGGCACACCAACGAGGAGATCGGTTCGTGACGATCCGCGTAGGCATCAACGGCTTTGGCCGTATCGGTCGTAACTACTTCCGCGCGCTCCTGGAGCAGGGTGCGGACATTCAGGTAGTCGGTGTCAACGACCTGACCGACAACGCCACCCTGGTCCACCTGCTGAAGTACGACAGCATCCTCGGTCGCCTCAAGCAGGACGTCAGCCACACCGACGACACGATCACTGTCGGCGACATGACGTTCAAGACGATGGCCGAGCGCGACCCGGCGAACCTCCCCTGGGGCGAGCTCGGCGCCGACATCGTCATCGAGTCCACGGGCATCTTCACCAAGCGCGAGGACGCCGCCAAGCACCTCGCCGCCGGTGCGAAGAAGGTCCTCATCTCGGCTCCGGCCAAGAACGAGGACATCACCATCGTGATGGGCGTCAACCAGGACAAGTACGACGCGGCCAACCACGACGTCATCTCCAACGCCTCCTGCACCACCAACTGCGTGGCGCCGATGGCCAAGGTCCTCGACGAGACCTTCGGCATCGTCAAGGGCATGATGACGACGGTCCACGCGTACACCAACGACCAGCGCATCCTGGACTTCCCGCACTCCGACCTGCGTCGCGCCCGCGCCGCCGCGGAGAACATCATCCCGACCTCGACGGGTGCCGCCAAGGCCACCGCCCTGGTCCTCCCGCAGCTCAAGGGCAAGCTGGACGGCATCGCCATGCGCGTCCCGGTCCCGACCGGCTCGGTCACCGACCTCGTCCTGGAACTCGACCGCGAGACCACCAAGGAAGAGATCAACGCCGCCTTCCAGAAGGCCGCCGAGGGTCAGCTCAAGGGCATCCTCGAGTACACCGAGGACCCGATCGTCTCCTCGGACATCGTCAACTGGCCGGCCTCCTGCACCTTCGACTCGCAGCTGACGATGGTCCAGGGCAAGCAGGTCAAGGTCGTCGGCTGGTACGACAACGAGTGGGGCTACTCCAACCGCCTGGTGGACCTGACCGTCTTCGTCGGCGGCCAGCTCTGATCTCTGCGCCCGCTGGTCGTACGATCACAGGCATCGGGATGTAGGGGACGGGGCTCGTACGACGCGATGACGCGTCGTACGGGCCCCGTCTCATGACTGTCCCCCAGCTGACGCTGGGAGGGGCCCCACCCTACGGAAGTACCGGAGTCACCGCATGAAGACGATCGACGAACTCATCCAGGACGGTGTCGAGGGCAAGCGGATCTTCGTCCGCGCCGACCTCAACGTGCCGCTCGACGGCACCACCATCACCGACGACGGCCGCATCCGCGCCGTCGCCCCGACGATTGCCAAGCTCGCCGCCGCGGGCGCCAAGGTCGTCGTCGCCTCCCACCTGGGCCGTCCCAAGGGCGCCCCGGACCCCCAGTTCTCCCTCGCCCCCGCCGCCGCGCGGCTCGGCGAGATCCTGGGCAAGAAGGTCTCGTTCGCCACCGACACGGTGGGCGACAGCGCGAAGGCCACCGTCGCCGCACTGGCGAACGGCGAGGTCACGCTGCTGGAGAACCTCCGCTTCAACGCGGGCGAGACCAGCAAGGACGACGCGGAGCGCGGCGCCTTCGCCGACGCCCTCGCGGCGCTGGCCGACCTGTACGTGGGCGACGGCTTCGGTGCCGTGCACCGCAAGCACGCCTCGGTCTTCGACCTCCCGGCGCGCCTGCCGCACGCCGCCGGCGACCTGATCGCCACCGAGGTCGGCGTCCTGAAGAAGCTCACCGAGGACGTCGCGCGCCCCTACGTGGTGGTGCTCGGCGGCGCCAAGGTCTCCGACAAGCTGGGCGTCATCGACAACCTGCTCAAGAAGGCCGACCGCATCCTCATCGGCGGCGGCATGTCGTACACCTTCCTGGCCGCCAAGGGCCACGAGGTCGGCATCTCGCTGCTGCAGGAGGACCAGAAGGACACCTGCCTCGCCTACCTGGCCGAGGCGGAGAAGCGGGGCGTGGAATTCGTCCTGCCCGTCGACGTCCTGGTCTCGGCCGAGTTCCCGGACCTGAAGACCAAGGCGCCGGCCAACCCCGACACCGTCTCCTCGGACGCCATCCCGGCGGACAAGGAGGGCCTGGACATCGGCCCGAAGACCCGTGAGCTCTACGCCTCGAAGCTGGCCGACGCCGGCACGGTCTTCTGGAACGGCCCGATGGGCGTCTTCGAGCACCCCGACTACGCGAACGGCACCAAGGCCGTCGCGCAGGCCCTGCTGGACTCGCCGGGCTTCACCGTCGTGGGCGGGGGCGACTCGGCCGCGGCCGTGCGCACCCTCGGCTTCGACGAGAATGCTTTCGGCCATATTTCGACCGGCGGCGGCGCCAGCCTCGAGTACCTCGAGGGCAAGACGCTCCCCGGCCTCGCCGCACTGGAGGACTGAACCACTGTGAGTGCACGTACCCCGCTGATGGCGGGCAACTGGAAGATGAACCTCAACCACCTCGAGGCCATCGCCCACGTCCAGAAGCTCGCCTTCGCGCTCGCCGACAAGGACTACGAGGGCACCGAGGTCGCCGTCCTGCCGCCCTTCACCGACCTCCGCTCGGTGCAGACGCTGGTCGACGGCGACAAGCTGAAGATCAAGTACGGCGCCCAGGACGTCTCGGCGTTCGACTCCGGCGCGTACACCGGTGAGATCTCCGGCGCCATGCTCGCCAAGCTCAAGTGCACCTACGTGGCGATCGGGCACTCCGAGCGCCGCCAGTACCACGGCGAGAGCGACGAGATCTGCAACGCCAAGGTCAAGGCCGCCTACCGGCACGGGCTCACCCCGATCCTGTGCGTCGGCGAAGGCCTGGACGTCCGCAAGGCCGGCGGCCAGGTCGCGCACACCCTCGCGCAGGTCGACGGCGCGCTGAAGGACGTCCCCGCCGAGCAGGCGGAGAGCATCGTCATCGCCTACGAGCCGGTGTGGGCCATCGGCACCGGCGAGGTCGCCACGCCCGAGGACGCGCAGGAGGTCTGCGGGGCGATCCGCGGCCGCCTCGCCGAGCTGTACGGCCGTGAGGTCGCCGACAAGATCCGCATCCAGTACGGCGGCTCCGTCAAGTCCGGCAACATCGCCGCGATCATGGCGCAGCCCGACGTGGACGGCGCGCTGATCGGCGGCGCCGCGCTGGACGTGGACGACTTCGTCAAGATCGTGCGCTTCCGCGACCAGTAGCAGCGCTATGACGAGGACTGCTCCTCGTCGTACCCTGTCGGGGCCGGGACCGGCGTTTTCACGCCGTCCCGGCCCTCACCATCGACGTCCGAGAGAGTTGGTCCAGCCGTGGTCATGGGGTTCTCGATCGCCCTCATCATCTTCAGCGTGCTGATGATGATGCTGGTGCTCATGCACAAGGGGAAGGGCGGCGGCCTGTCCGACATGTTCGGCGGCGGCATGCAGTCCTCCGTCGGCGGTTCCTCCGTCGCCGAGCGGAACCTCGACCGCATCACCGTGGTCGTCGGTCTGCTGTGGTTCGCGTGCATCGTCGCGCTCGGCCTGCTGATGAAGCTCGATAGCTGACGTACCGTCGTGAACGCGGCCTATCATTGAGGCCGTGTCCTCGCGGCCGGGCTGTAACTCCTGCCACTGGACGCGCGTTGGGCCTTACGTAGACTGGGGCGCCCGCAGCGGAACCATCGGTTCAGATGATCCGCAGCACCATTACGCAGGGAGTTACGACCGTGGCAAGTGGCAACGCGATCCGGGGAAGCCGGGTCGGAGCGGGGCCGATGGGTGAGGCCGAGCGGGGCGAGTCCGCGCCGCGCCTCCGCATCTCCTTCTGGTGCTCTAACGGGCACGAGACGCAGCCGAGCTTCGCCAGCGACGCACAGGTACCGGACACCTGGGACTGCCCGCGCTGCGGCTTCCCGGCAGGCCAGGACCGGGACAACCCGCCGGACCCGCCGCGCACCGAGCCGTACAAGACGCATCTCGCGTACGTCCGGGAGCGGCGCAGCGACGCCGACGGCGAGGCCATCCTCGCCGAGGCGCTCGCCAAGCTCCGCGGAGAGATCTGACCCGCGGCACGTCCAAAGGAAGCGGCACCCCTCGTGGGTGCCGTTTCGTCTTGCGCTCGAACCGACCGCAGATCAATTAGGTTGGAGGGCGGCGGGGCAGTTACGAGAATGAATGGACTGATGTCCGAGATGAACGCAGAGGACCGCACCAGGCTGGACCGGACCCCGGAGTGGAACGCTCTGGCCAAGCACCGGGACGAACTGGGGGAGGTGCACCTGCGCGAGCTGTTCGCGGACGATCCGCGACGCGCCGAGAAGTACGCGCTCACCGTCGGCGACCTCCATCTGGACTACTCCAAGCACCTCGTCACCGACGAGACCCTGCGCCTGCTGCGCGAGCTCGCCGCCGCCGCGGACGTGGCCGGGCTGCGCGACGCCATGTTCCGCGGCGAGAAGATCAACACCACCGAGGGCCGCGCCGTGCTGCACACCGCGCTGCGCGCCCCGGAGTCCGCCGTCGTCAAGGTCGACGGCGAGAACGTGGTCCCGGCCGTCCACGCCGTGCTGCGCAAGATGCAGGTCTTCACCGACCGGGTGCGCAACGGCGACTGGAAGGGCCACACCGGAAAGCCCGTCAAGAACATCGTCAACATCGGGATCGGCGGCTCCGACCTCGGCCCGGCGATGGCCTACGAGGCGCTGCGCGCCTACACCGCCCGGGACCTGACGTTCCGTTTCGTCTCCAACGTCGACGGCGCGGACCTGCACGAGGCCGTGCGCGACCTGGACCCCGCCGAGACGCTGTTCATCGTCGCCTCCAAGACCTTCACGACGATCGAGACCATCACCAACGCCACCTCCGCGCGGAACTGGCTGCTGGAGGGGCTGGGCGCCGGCGAGGAGGCCGTCGCCAAGCACTTCGTCGCCCTGTCGACGAACGAGGAGAAGGTCTCCGAGTTCGGTATCGACACGGCCAACATGTTCGAGTTCTGGGACTGGGTCGGCGGCCGCTACTCCTACGACTCGGCCATCGGGCTCTCCCTGATGCTCGCCATCGGCCCGGACCGCTTCCGCGAGATGCTCGCCGGCTTCCACCTCGTCGACGAGCACTTCCGCACCGCC
Source organism: Streptomyces sp. URMC 124 (assembly GCF_051386455.1). Classification (NCBI taxonomy): domain Bacteria; kingdom Bacillati; phylum Actinomycetota; class Actinomycetes; order Kitasatosporales; family Streptomycetaceae; genus Streptomyces; species Streptomyces sp. URMC 124. The sequence continues at coordinate 30,708 of NZ_JBPQTS010000007.1, read as the reverse complement.
CCGCCGGAGGAGAACGCCCCGCTGCTGCTCGGCCTCCTCGGCATCTGGTACGGCAACTTCCACGACGCGCAGTCGCACGCCGTTCTCCCCTACAGCCACTACCTGTCGAAGTTCGCGGCCTACCTGCAGCAGCTGGACATGGAGTCCAACGGCAAGTCCGTCGACCGCGACGGGCAGTCCGTCAACTGGCAGACCGGCCCCGTCGTGTGGGGCACCCCCGGCACCAACGGGCAGCACGCGTATTACCAGTTGATCCACCAGGGCACGAAGCTCATCCCCGCCGACCTGATCGGCTTCGCCAAGCCCGTGGACGACCTGCAGCCGGGGCTGGTGGCCCAGCACGACCTGCTGATGGCGAACCTGTTCGCCCAGGGGCAGGCGCTCGCCTTCGGCAAGACGGCGGAGGAGGTCGCGGCGGAGGGCGTCCCCGCCGAGCTCGTCCCGCACAAGACCTTCCGCGGGAACCGTCCCACGACGACGATCCTCGCGGGCGAGCTGACCCCGTCCGTGCTCGGCCAGCTCATCGCGCTGTACGAGCACAAGGTCTTCGTCCAGGGCGCCATCTGGAACATCGACTCCTTCGACCAGTGGGGCGTCGAGCTGGGCAAGGTCCTCGCCAAGCGCGTGGAGCCGGCGCTCACGGAGGGCGCGGACGTTCCGGGCCTGGACGCGTCCACGTCCGCGCTGGTCGCGCGCTACCGGGAGCTGCGGGGGCGCTAGGCGCGCCGCCTGAGGTGGGTCCGGCACCGCCGGACTCGTCGGACGGTGGTTGCGCGCCGGCGGTGCCAAGACAACGGCCCGGCCCCCGAACAGACGGGGAGCCGGGCCGTGGTCATGCGGACCGTCAGGGCGAAGCCGGCGGGTACAGGCCCCGCGGCAGCTGCGCCGCGGCCGGCGCGTCCAGGAGCCACAGCGTGCGCTGACGCCCGTACGCGCCCGCCGCGGGCGCCTGGATCTCGCCCGCGCCCGACAGCGCCATGGCGACGGCGTTCGCCTTGTCCTCGCCCGCGGCGAGCAGCCAGACCTCGCGGGCCGCCCGGATCGCCGGCAGCGTCAGGGAGACGCGGGTCGGCGGCGGCTTCGGCGCGCCGTGGACGCCGACGACCGTGCGCTCGGTCTCCCGGACGCCCGGGAGCTCGGGGAAGAGCGAGGCGACGTGCGTGTCCGGGCCGACGCCCAGCAGGAGGACGTCGAAGGACGGGACGGGCCCGTGGTCCTCCGGGCGCGCCGCCTTGGCCAGCTCCGCCGCGTACGCCTCGGCGGCCGCGTCGGCGTCGTCGTGGGTGCCGTCCGCGGCGGGCATGTAGTGCACCCGCGCGGGGTCGAGGTCGACGGCGTCGAGCAGGGCCTCGCGGGCCTGCGTGGCGTTGCGCTCGGGGTCGCCCTCGGGCAGGAAGCGCTCGTCTCCCCACCACAGGTCGAGCCGGGACCAGTCGACCGCGTCCCGGGCGGGCGCGGCGGCGAGGGCTGCGAGCAGCCCGTTGCCGTTGCGCCCGCCGGTGAGGACGACGGAGGCCGAGCCGCGGGCGGCCTGGGCGTCCACGATCTTCGTGATCAGCCGGGCCGCCGCGGCCCGGGCCATCAGCTCCTTGTCCCGGTGGACGACGATCTGCGGAGTGCTCACTTGCCGGCCGCCTTCTTGCCGCCGGCCTTCTTGGCCGCAGCCGCAGCGGGCTTCTCCTCCGCGGCGGGCGCCTCGGACGCGACCGGTGCCTCGGTGGCCTCGACGGCGGGCGCCTTCGCGGCGGACGCCTCCTGCAGCCGGTCCACGCCGTACTTCAGCGCCGACTCGTAGATGTCGTCCGGGTCGAGCCGCCGCAGCTCCTCGGCGAGGAGCTCGGCCGTCTCGCGGCGCTGCAGGGCGACGGCACGGTCGGGCTGGCCGGGCATGGAGAGCGTGGCCAGGGAGCCGTCCGGGCGGTCCAGGACGACGGGGCCCGTCTTCGTCTCCAGGCGGACGGCCGTGAGGCCGGGGCCGTCGGAGACGGTGCGCCGCACCGGCACGCCGAGGCGGTCGGCGAGCCACAGAGCGAGCAGCTCCGCGCTGGGGTTGTACCCCTCGCCCTCGACCTCCGCGGAGACGACGTCGGCGTGCTGCTGGTCCAGGGCGGCCGCGAGCATGGAGCGCCACGGCGTGATCCTGGCCCAGGCGAGGTCGGTGTCGCCGGGCGTGTAGTGCGCCGAGCGGGCCGCGAGCTCCTGGACCGGGTCCTCGGCGGCGTACGCGTCGGTGACGCGGCGCTGGCCGAGGGCGCCGAGGGGGTCCTTGTCGGGGTTGATCGGCGAGCCGACCGGCCACCAGACGACCACGGGGGCGTCGGGCAGCAGCAGCGGCAGGACGACCGACTGGGCGTGGTCCATCACGTCGCCGTAGAGCCGCAGCACGACGGTCTCGCCGGTGCCGGCGGACGTGCCGACGCGGACCTCGGCGTCGAGGCGGGCCTTGGCGCGGTCGCGCGGGGAGCGGCTGACGCGCTTGATGACGACGAGCTTGCGCGAGGGGTGCTCGCGGGACGCCTCGTTGGCGGCCTTGAGCGCGTCGTAGGCGTGCTCCTCGTCGGTGACGATGACGAGGGTGAGGACCATGCCGACGGCAGGGGTGCCGATGGCACGGCGGCCCTGGACCAGCGCGTTGTTGATCTTGCTGGACGTGGTGTCCGTGAGGTCCATCTTCATGGCCGGCGCCAGCTCCGTCCGTCTCGTGCGAGCATCTCGTCCGCCTCGACCGGTCCCCAGGTGCCGGCCGGGTAGGACGCGGGCTTGCCGTTGCTCTCCCAGTACTGCTCGATCGGGTCGAGGATCTGCCAGGACAGCTCGACCTCCTTCAGGCGCGGGAAGAGGTTGGCGTCACCCAGCAGCACATCGAGGATGAGCCGCTCGTAGGCCTCGGGGCTGGACTCGGTGAAGGATTCGCCGTACGCGAAGTCCATCGAGACGTCCCGGACCTCCATCTGGGTGCCGGGCACCTTGGAGCCGAACCGCATGGTGACGCCCTCGTCCGGCTGCACCCGGATGACCAGGGCGTTCTGCCCCAGCTCCTCGGTGGCGGTGTGGTCGAAGGGCGAGTGCGGGGCGCGCTGGAAGACGACCGCGATCTCGGTGACGCGGCGGCCCAGCCGCTTGCCGGTGCGCAGGTAGAAGGGGACGCCCGCCCAGCGGCGGTTGTCGATCTCCAGCTTGATCGCGGCGTAGGTGTCGGTCTTGGAGTTGGGGTCGATGCCCTCTTCCTCCAGGTAGCCGACGACTTCCTCGCCGCCCTGCCAGCCGTGCGCGTACTGGCCGCGGACGGTCTCCTTGCCGAGGTCCTTGGGCAGCCGGACGGCGCCCAGCACCTTGGTCTTCTCGGCGACCAGCGCGTCCGCGTCGAAGGAGGCGGGCTCCTCCATGGCGGTCAGCGCGAGCAGCTGGAGCAGGTGGTTCTGGATGACGTCACGGGCGGCGCCGATGCCGTCGTAGTAGCCGGCGCGGCCGCCGATGCCGATGTCCTCGGCCATGGTGATCTGCACGTGGTCGACGTAGGACCGGTTCCAGATCGGCTCGAAGAGGGTGTTGGCGAAGCGGAGCGCCAGGATGTTCTGGACGGTCTCCTTGCCCAGGTAGTGGTCGATCCGGAAGACCTCTTCGGTCGGGAAGACCTCGTGGACGATCCGGTTGAGCTCCTGGGCGCTGGCCAGGTCGTGACCGAAGGGCTTCTCGATGACGGCGCGCCGCCAGGAGCCCTCCTTCTGCTCGGCCAGGCCGTGCTTCTTGAGCTGCTGGACGACCTTGGGGAACCACTTCGGCGGAACCGAGAGGTAGAAGGCGAAGTTGCCGCCCGTGCCCTGGGCCTGGTCGAGCTCCTCGACGGTGCTCTTGAGCTTCTCGAAGGCCTCGTCGTCGTCGAAGTCGCCCTGCACGAAGCGGCAGCCCTGCACCAGCTGCTGCCAGACCTCCTCGCGGAAGGGCGTGCGGGAGTGTTCCTTGACGGCGTCGTGGACGATCTGGGCGAAGTCCTCGTTCTCCCAGTCGCGGCGCGCGAAGCCGATGAGCGAGAAGCCCGGCGGCAGCAGACCCCGGTTGGCGAGGTCGTAGACCGCCGGCATCAGCTTTTTCCTGGACAAATCGCCCGTGACGCCAAAGATGACCAGGCCCGACGGCCCCGCGATACGCGGGAGCCGTCGGTCCAGAGCGTCACGCAGCGGATTGCTGCTTGTGCTCAATTCACGCCTCCGGGGCGAGGCGCTTGAGCTCCGCCTCGGTGGACTTCAGCAGGTCGTTCCAGGACTGCTCGAACTTGTCGACGCCCTCGTCCTCCAGGAGCTGCACGACGTCGTCGTACGAGATCCCGATCCTGGCGAGCGCGTCGAGCTCGGCCTTGGCCTGCTCGTACGTGCCGCGCACCGTGTCACCGGTGATCTGCCCGTGGTCGGCCGTGGCCTCCAGGGTGGCCTCCGGCATGGTGTTGACCGTGTTCGGGGCGACCAGGTCGTCCACGTACAGCGTGTCCTTGTAGGCCGGGTCCTTGACGCCGGTCGAGGCCCACAGCGCACGCTGCTTGTTGGCGCCGGCCTTCTCCAGGGCGGCCCAGCGGTCCGAGGAGAAGACCTCCTCGTACGCCTGGTAGGCCAGACGGGCGTTGGCGAGGGCGGCCTTGCCGCGCAGCGCCTTGGCCTCGTCGGTGCCCAGGGCGTCCAGGCGCTTGTCGATCTCGGTGTCCACGCGGGACACGAAGAAGGACGCGACCGAGTGGATCAGGGACAGGTCCAGGCCGGCGGCCTTGGCCTGCTCCAGACCGGTCAGGTAGGCGTCCATCACCGCGCGGTAGCGCTCGAGGGAGAAGATCAGCGTGACGTTGACGCTGATGCCCTTGCCGATCACGTCGGCGATGGCCGGCAGGCCCGCCTTGGTGGCCGGGATCTTGATCAGGGTGTTGGGGCGGTCCACCAGCCAGGCCAGCTGCTTGGCCTCGGCGACGGTGGCCTTCGTGTCGTGCGCGAGGCGCGGGTCGACCTCGATGGAGACCCGGCCGTCCTGGCCGTTCGTCGCGTCGAAGACCGGGCGCAGGATGTCGGCGGCGTCGCGGACGTCCGCCGTGGTGATCATGCGGATGGCCTCGTCGACGGTGACCTTGCGGGCCGCGAGGTCGGCGAGCTGCTGCTCGTAGCCCTCACCGCTGGAGATCGCCTTCTGGAAGATCGACGGGTTCGTCGTGACGCCCACGACGTGGCTCTGGTCGATCAGCTCGGCCAGGTTGCCGGACGTGATGCGCTTGCGGGACAGGTCGTCCAGCCAGATCGCGACGCCTTCGTCGGAGAGGCGCTTGAGTGCGTCTGTCATGGGTTCTGCATCTCCTACTTGCTAGTGAAGGGGCGTCAGCTGCGGGCGGCGTCGGCGTGCTCGATCGACTCGCGCGCGGCCGCCACGACGGCCTCGGTGGTCAGACCGAACTCGCGGTAGAGCACCTTGTAGTCGGCGGAGGCGCCGAAGTGCTCCAGCGACACGATGCGGCCGGCCTCGCCGACGTAGCGGTGCCAGGTCAGGCCGATGCCCGCCTCGACGGCCACGCGGGCCTTGACGTCCGGCAGCAGCACGCCGTCGCGGTAGGCCTGGTCCTGCTCCTCGAACCACTCGACGGACGGCATGGAGACCACGCGGGTCGGGATGCCCTCGGCCTGGAGCTGCTCGCGGGCCTCGACGGCCAGCTGGACCTCGGAGCCGGTGCCGATCAGGATCACCTGCGGACGGCCGCCCTCGGCCTCGAACAGGACGTAGCCGCCCTTGGCCGCGCCCTCGTTCGCCTCGTACGTCGGGACGTTCTGGCGGGTGAGGGCCAGACCGTGCGGCGCGGGCTTGACGGTGTGGCGCTTGGTGATCTCGCGCCAGGCGATCGCCGTCTCGTTGGCGTCGGCCGGGCGGACCATGTTCAGGCCCGGGATGGCGCGCAGGGCGGCCATGTGCTCGACCGGCTGGTGGGTCGGGCCGTCCTCGCCGAGGCCGATGGAGTCGTGCGTCCACACGTAGGTGACCGGCAGCTTCATCAGGGCGGCGAGACGCACGGCCGGGCGCATGTAGTCGGAGAACACCAGGAAGGTGCCGCCGTAGACGCGGGTGTTGCCGTGCAGCGCGATGCCGTTCATGGTCGAGCCCATGGCGTGCTCGCGGATGCCGAAGTGGATCGTGCGGCCGTAGGGGTTCGCCTCCGGCAGCGGGTTGCCCTTCGGCAGGAAGGACGACGACGGGTCGATCGTGGTGTTGTTCGAGCCGGCGAGGTCGGCGGAGCCGCCCCACAGCTCGGGGATCACGCCGCCCAGCGCCTTGAGGACCTCGCCCGACGCCTTCCGGGTCGCGACGTCCTTGCCGGCCGGGAAGACCGGGAGGGCCTTCTCCCAGCCGTCGGGAAGCTCGCCCGAGGCGATGCGGTCGAACTCCGCGGCGCGCTCCGGGTTGGCCTCGCGCCACTCCTGGATGCGCTTGTCCCACGTGGCGTGGGCCTCGCGGCCGCGGTCGACGACCTTGCGGACGTGGCTGAAGACCTCGTCCTCGACCTGGAAGTCCTGCTCCGGGTCGAAGCCCAGGACGCGCTTGGTGGCGGCGACCTCCTCGGCGCCCAGCGCCGAGCCGTGCGAGGCCTCGGTGTTCTGGGCGTTCGGGGCCGGCCAGGCGATGATCGTGCGCGCGGCGATGAGCGAGGGGCGCTCGGTCTCCTCCTGCGCGGCCTTCAGGGCGGCGTGCAGGGCGTGGACGTCGAAGTCGCCGTTGTCGGCCTGCTCGATGCGCTGGACGTGCCAGCCGTAGGCCTCGTAGCGCTTGAGAACGTCCTCGGAGAAGGCGGTCTCGGTGTCGCCCTCGATCGAGATGTGGTTGTCGTCGTAGAGCGCGACGATGTTGCCGAGCTTCTGGTGGCCGGCGAGCGAGGAGGCCTCCGCGGAGATGCCCTCCTCCAGGTCGCCGTCGGAGACGATCGCCCAGATGGTGTGGTCGAACGGGGAGGTGCCCTCGGCGGCCTCCGGGTCGAACAGGCCGCGCTCGTAGCGGGCGGCCATGGCCATGCCCACGGCGTTGGCGATGCCCTGGCCCAGCGGGCCGGTCGTCGTCTCCACGCCACGGGTGTGACCGTGCTCCGGGTGGCCGGGGGTCTTGCTGTCCCAGGTGCGGAAGGACTTCAGGTCCGACAGCTCCAGGCCGTAGCCCGCCATGAACAGCTGGACGTACAGCGTCAGGCTGGTGTGGCCGGGGGAGAGGACGAACCGGTCGCGGCCGGCCCAGTCGGCGTCACTGGGGTCGTGGCGCATCATCTTCTGGAACAGCAGGTAGGCGGCGGGCGCCAGGCTCATGGCCGTGCCCGGATGGCCGTTGCCGACCTTCTGCACGGAGTCCATGGCCAGGACGCGGGCGGTATCGACGGCCCGCTGGTCCAGTTCGGTCCATTCGAGGTCTGTGGTGGTCGGCTTGGTGCTCACCCTTGGATCAGGGCTCCTCTCCACATGGTCTTATCTGCCGGGGGCGGTATGTTCCGCCACGACGCGGCGTGGTCGAGCCTACCCCTGTGGGGACGTGCATCTTTTCGACGTACAGTCGGCTGCCCGCTTACGGGCAGCCGAATCGCGGCGGCCGGGATTCCCGCCGCGGGTGCGGCGCCCTGCCTACAGCCTGCCGGGCGGGGCCGCGCCCCGCCTCCTGAACGCGACCGTTCCGTCAGGTCCGGGGGCTCCGCGGCCGCACGGGGGTGGTGCGGGGGCGCCTTCTTGATCCGTTCGGTGCGCCCTCAACACGACCCACCCCGGCGGAGGCCGCGCCATGCCCTGCGTCTAAAGTGGCGTGGTACGCGCAAGTCTTTACCGGGCTTTCCGTCCCGGATGTGCTTGCTGGCCTTATCTCTGTCAGGGGTGTGCGTGACGGCCGTCGAATCCCGTCCTGCGGGGGTGCTTACCGAGAGCCCCGGTCACCGGCCGTTCGGAGCCCGTGCCAAGGCGTTCGTGGCGCTGACCAAGCCGCGGATCATCGAGCTGCTGCTCATGACGACCGTGCCGGTGATGTTCCTCGCCGCGCAGGGCGTGCCCGACCTGTGGCTGGTCCTGGCCACCTGCATCGGCGGTTACCTGTCCGCGGGCGGCGCCGGCGCGTACAACATGTACGTCGACCGGGACATCGACGCGCTCATGGAGCGCACGGCCCAGCGCCCCCTGGTCACCGGGATGGTCTCGCCCAAGGAGTGCCTGGTCTTCGCCACGGCCCTGACCGTCGGCTCCACCCTGTGGTTCTGGTACCTGGTCAACCCCCTGTCGGCGATGCTGGCGCTGGGCGCCAACGCGTTCTACGTCGTCGTCTACACGATGCTCCTCAAGCGCCGCACCGCGCAGAACATCGTCTGGGGCGGCATCGCGGGCTGCCTGCCGGTCATCATCGGCTGGTCCGCCGTCACCAACTCGGTCTCCTGGGCCGCGCTCGTCCTCTTCCTGGTCATGTTCTTCTGGACGCCGCCGCACTACTGGCCGCTGTCGATGAAGGTCAAGGGCGACTACGAGCGCGCGGGCGTGCCGATGCTGCCCGTCATCGCGGGCAACAAGGCGGTCGCCAAGCAGATCGTCCTGTACAGCTGGGTGATGGTCGCCGTCTCGCTCGCGCTGCAGCCGCTCGGCTACACCGGCTGGTTCTACACGGTCGTGGCGGCCGCGCTGGGCGCCTTCTGGCTGAAGGAGGCCCACGCCCTGCAGGCCCGGGCCAAGGCCGGCATCACGGGGGCGAAGCTCAAGGAGATGCGCCTCTTCCACTGGTCCATCACCTACGTGTCGCTGCTGTTCGTGGCAGTGGCCGTGGATCCCTTCCTTCGTTAATTACCGGTGGGTAGCATCTGCGGTATGGCAGATGACACCACCTCGCAGGACGGCACGGCCGGGAAGGCCGCGGCCGCAGGCGCCCGGGCGGACCGCAAGGCCGCCCGGCTCGCCCGGCAGATCGACACGTTCGCCAAGAGCCACGGCGGCTCCGCCGAGGGCCAGCTGGCCCACATCGCGCGCGGCACCGCCCGCATCGCCCTGGTGGGCTCCGACGGCGAGTGGGGCAACCTCGTCGCCCCCTCCATGGACATCGCCCGGGCGGCCGCCGAGAAGGCCGGGCTCACCCTCCACGACGACTTCGACGGCGAGCTCGCCGCCAAGGTCCGCACCGGCCCGTACGAGTGGTCGCGCATGGCCGGCATCCAGGTCGGCGGCCCCGCCAACCCCGCCGGTCACTGACGCCGATAACTGACGCGGCCCTCGGCCGTTAGACCCGCGGGGAGCGGTCGCACACGCGCCGCTCGGGGCGGGGTACGGCACGAGGGGGGGCGGGATGGACGGCTTGCCGCTGCTCGTCGACCAGCACAGTCACGGCGCGGTCCACGGCGAGCTCGGGCTCGGCGGGTTCGAGGCGCACCTGGCCGCGGCCGCCGGGGCCGCGGGCCCCGCGCCGCCCGGCACCACCTTCTTCGACAGCCGCACCGGGCTCGCCCTACGCCGCTGGTGCCCGCCCCTGCTGGGCCTGGACCCGCACTGCTCGCCCGTGCGCTACCTGGCGCGCCGCCGCGAGCTGGGCGCCTACCGCGCGGGGCAGCTGCTGCTGCGCGGCGCGGGAATCGGCACCTTCCTGCTGGAGACGGGCGAGCCGAGCGGCCTGACCTCGGCCGCCGAGCTCGCCGGTGCCGCGGACGGCCGCGCCTGCGAGGTCGTCCGGCTCGAACCGCTCGCCGAGCAGGTCGCCGACACCTCCGGAAGCGCGGACTCCTTCACCGCGAATCTGGCCGAGGCGCTCTACTCCGCCGCCCTGAGCGCCACCGCGTTCGCCTGTGGCGCCCTCTTCTGCGACGACAGCCCGCCGGGTCTGGGGGAGGTGCGCCGGGCCGCGGGCCAGTGGCTGAGGACGCGTCGCCCGGGCGGCCGGCTGGACGATCCGGTGCTCGCCCGCCATCTGGTGTGGAGCGCGCTCGCGGCCGGGCTGCCCGTCCAGCTGCACTGCCCCGACCCGCTGCGGCTCGCCCGCTTCCTGCGGGCCACCGCGGGGCTGGGCGCCGATCTGGTGCTGCTGCCCGACCCGTGGCACCACCGGGAGGCCGCGCAGCTCGCGGGCGCCTTCCCGCACGTGTACGCGGACGTGGGAGCCCGGCCCGAGGAGACGCTGCGCGAGGCGCCCTTCGCCAAGCTGCTGTTCTCCAGCGGCGCGCGCGGACCGGCCGAGCTCTACGTGGTCGCGGCCCGGTCGTTCTCGCAGGCCATGGGCCGGCTGATGGGCGACTGGGTGGCCGACGGCTGGTGCCGGTGGACGGAGGCGCGCAGGATCGCCTCGCTCGTCGCCGCCGGCACCGCCCGCAGGATCTACCGGCTGGACGCGGAGGCGGCCTGAAGGGCCTCGTGCTCGCCCGGCTGCTCGCCCGACGGGGCGGGCACGGTGGCCGTCCCGCCCCGCTCGCGCAGCGACAGGAAGACCCGCAGCACGGCGATCCACACCAGGCAGGAGCCGAGCATGTGGGCGCCGACGACCAGCTCCGGCTCGTCGTTGAAGTACTGCACGTAGCCGATGACGCCCTGGACCATCAGTACGGCGAACAGCTCGACCACGCGGCGGCGCGGCACGGCCGGCGCCTTCACGGCCCGCAGGGCGAACCACAGGGCGATCGTCAGGCCCACCACGATGTAGACGAAGTCGACGTGCAGCTGGGAGACCTCGCGCCAGTCCAGCGGGATGCGGTGGACGTCCTTCGAGGCGTCGCCCGCGTGCTTGCCGGAGCCCGTCACCACCGTGCCGGCCAGGATCAGCAGGACGGTCGCCCCGGTCAGGACCCAGCCGAGCTGCCGCACCGGACGCGCCACCAGGTCGCGCGGCTCGTCGTCGCCCTCGGCCGAGCGGTGCCACATCACCACGGCCACCGTCAGCAGCGCGGTCGCCGCCAGGAAGTGCAGGGCCACGATGTACGGGTTGAGGCCCGTCAGGACGGTGATGCCGCCGATGATGCCGTTGCTCGCGATCAGCCAGAACTGTGCCCAGCCCAGGCGCGTGAGGGAGCGCCGGCGCGGGGCACGCGCGCGTGCCGCCACGATCGCGACGCCGACGATCGCGCAGAGCACGTACGTCAGCATGCGGTTGGTGAACTCGATGACGCCGTTGATGCCCATCTCCGGCGTCGGCGTCAGGCTGTCCTCGGTGCAGGTGGGCCACGTCGGGCAGCCGAGCCCCGACTGGGTGAGCCGGACCGCGCCGCCCGTCACCACGATGACCACGGCCATCACCACGCAGGCGAGGGACGCCCGCCGGACGAAGCGCGCGGAGGGCTGCCACCGGTCGGCGACGATCTGGAGGGGGTTCAGCGTTTTCGGCACGGGCTCATCGTAAAGGGGAGCTTGTGCACGGATTCACGAGGGGGTGCGTGGCGCGTGTCCGCCCAGCTCACTCCCAGCGGAAGGACTTCGCCGCCGCTCCGAGGCCCAGCACCGCCCACACGGCCAGGATGCCGAGGTCGCCCCACGGCATGCCCGCACCGTGCTGCAGCACGTCCCGCAGGCCGTCCGAGAGCGCCGAGATCGGCAGCAGCTCCAGCGCCGCCCGCACCCCGCCGGGGAACTTCTCCATCGGCACGATCACCCCGCCGCCGACCAGCAGCAGGAGGAAGACCAGGTTCGCCGCGGCCAGCGTCACCTCGGCCTTGAGGGTGCCGGCCATCAGCAGCCCGAGCCCGGAGAACGCCGCCGTGCCGAGCACGAGCAGCAGCAGGACGGCGAAGGGGTTGCCCTGCGGGGACCAGCCCAGAGCGAAGGCGATCACCGTGAGCAGCACGATCTGCAGCACCTCGGTGACCAGCACCGAGCAGGTCTTCGCCGTCATCAGCGCCCAGCGCGGCAGTGGCGTGGCGCCGAGCCGCTTGAGCACGCCGTAGCGGCGCTCGAAGCCGGTCGCGATGGCCTGGCCGGTGAACGCCGTGGACATCACGGCCAGCGCCAGGACGCCCGGGGCCAGGAAGTCGACGGCCGCCCCCTCGCCGGTGTCGATGATGTCGACGGCGCTGAAGAGGACGAGCAGCAGCGTGGGGATGACGACGGTCAGCAGCAGCTGCTCGCCGTTGCGCAGCAGCATCCGGGTCTCCAGCGCGGCCTGCGCGCGGATCATCCGGGACACGGGCGCGGCGCCGGGTCGCGGGGCGAAGGCCCCGGTGCCCGCCGAAATCGGATCACTCACGCCCGCAGCTCCTTACCGGTCAGTTCGAGGAAGACGTCCTCCAGCGTGTGCCGCTCGACCGCGATGCGGTCGGGCATGACGCCGTTCTGCGCGCACCACGTGGTCACGGTGGCGAGCAGCTGCGGGTCGATGCGGCCGCCGACGCGGTACGTGCCGGGGGTCAGCTCGGCCGCCGTCGACTCGGCGGGCAGGGCCTTCAGGAGGGAGGCGAGGTCCAGGCCGGGCCGGCCGCTGAAGCGCAGGGTGTTCTCCGCGCCGCCCCGGCACAGCTCCTCCGGGCTGCCCTGGGCGATGACCTTGCCGCTGTCGATGATGGCGACGTCGTCGGCCAGGGCCTCGGCCTCGTCCATGTAGTGCGTGGTGAGGACGACGGTGACGCCGTCGGCGCGCAGCTCGCGCACCAGGTCCCAGGTGGCGTGCCGGGCCTGCGGGTCGAGGCCGGCCGTCGGCTCGTCCAGGAAGACCAGCTCGGGGCGGCCGACGACGGCCATGGCGAGCGCCAGGCGCTGCTGCTGGCCGCCGGACAGCCGGCGGTAGGAGGTCCGGCCGCAGCCGCCCAAACCCAGCCGGTCGATCAGGGAGGGGACGTCGAGGGGATGGGCGTGCAGGGAGGCGACGTGGCGCAGCATCTCTTCCGCGCGCGCCCCCGCGTACACCCCTCCGCTCTGCAGCATCACGCCCACGCGGGGCCGCAGGGCCGCGGCGTCGGCGACGGGGTCGAGCCCGAGGACGCGGACGGTGCCGGCGTCGGGGCGGCGGTAGCCCTCGCAGGTCTCGATCGTGGTGGTCTTGCCGGCCCCGTTGGGGCCGAGGACGGCGGTGAGGCCGCCGCCGGCGACGGACAGGTCGAGCCCGTCCACCGCGGCCTTCGGTCCGTACCGCTTCACCAGCCCGCGGACCTCGACCGCGGGCCGGCCGGGGGCCTCGGGGGTGTCCCCCGGGAAGACGCTGCGCATGGCGGGAAGTCTACGAAGCCCGGCGTGTCCCCGGACGCCCCGGGGTGGAACCGGTCCGGCCCGGGGCGGCCGGGGACCGGGGAGAACCAAGATCCACGGGTGGTGGTTAGGTGACCCTTAGTGATCGAGGACACCGCCGGGCAGCCGGGACCGGGCTTGTCCGGCTCCGCGTAATTACGCAACAATGGTGTTGTGAAATACGCGCGCGAGGTCCCGCAGGACCCCGCGGCCGGTACGGAGCGATCCGCGGCCGCAGGGTCGCAAGCGGCTGTCCCCGCGCCCGTCCGCGCCGACGAGCGCGGTCACGACGAGCAGCGCGGCACCCGCAATCGCGTCGCCCGCTCCATCCTCGACCACGGCCCGTCGACCGCGGCCGAGCTCGCCCTGCGCCTGGAGCTCACCCAGGCGGCCGTCCGCCGCCACCTCGACACCCTCGTCGCCGAGGGCGTCGTCGAGCCCCGCGAGAAGCGGGTCTACGGCGCGCGCGGCCGCGGCCGCCCCGCCAAGGCCTTCGCCCTGACCGACTGCGGCCGGGACGCCTTCGACCAGGCCTACGACCAGCTCGCCGGAGACGCCCTGCGCTGGATCGCGCAGGCCGCCGGCGGCGGGGAGATGGGGGAGGCCGCCGTGGCCGCCTTCGCCAGGGCCCGCATGGCCGCCCAGGCCGAGGGGTACCGCGAGGCGCTGGAAGCCGCGGCGCCCGAGTCGCGCACCGAGGCCCTTGCCAGGGCATTGACCGCGGACGGGTACGCTGCTACGGCGCGTAGCGCGCCGGTCGGCGAACAGCTTTGCCAGCACCACTGCCCGGTCGCCCATGTCGCCGAGCAGTTCCCGCAGCTGTGCGAGGCGGAGACCGAGGTCTTCTCCCGCCTGCTCGGGACACATGTGCAGCGTCTTGCCACCATCGCCCACGGCGACGGGGTGTGCACGACGTTCATCCCGAAGAGCAAGACCAAGACCACCACAGCATCCGCCAGCACGGCCGGGAGGAACCCCGCATGACTCTCCCCACGGAGACTGCCCACCCTGAGCTCGAAGGCCTGGGCACGTACGAATACGGCTGGGCCGACTCCGACGTGGCCGGCGCCGCAGCCAAGCGCGGCCTCTCCGAGGACGTCGTCCGCGACATCTCGGCCAAGAAGTCCGAGCCGGAGTGGATGCTCAAGCTGCGCCTGAAGGGCCTGAAGCTCTTCGACAAGAAGCCCATGCCGACCTGGGGCTCGGACCTCACCGGCATCGACTTCGACAACATCAAGTACTTCGTCCGCTCGACGGAGAAGCAGGCCGCCACCTGGGAGGACCTGCCCGAGGACATCAAGAACACCTACGACAAGCTGGGCATCCCGGAGGCCGAGAAGCAGCGCCTCGTCGCCGGTGTCGCCGCCCAGTACGAGTCGGAGGTCGTCTACCACCAGATCCGCGAGGACCTGGAGGCCCAGGGCGTCATCTTCCTGGACACCGACACCGCCCTGAAGGAGCACCCCGAGCTCTTCCAGGAGTACTTCGGCACGGTCATCCCCGTCGGTGACAACAAGTTCGCCTCGCTGAACACCGCCGTGTGGTCCGGCGGCTCCTTCATCTACGTGCCGAAGGGTGTCCACGTCGACATCCCGCTGCAGGCCTACTTCCGCATCAACACGGAGAACATGGGCCAGTTCGAGCGGACGCTGATCATCGTCGACGAGGACGCCTACGTCCACTACGTCGAGGGCTGCACCGCCCCGATCTACTCCTCGGACTCGCTGCACAGCGCCGTCGTGGAGATCATCGTCAAGAAGGGCGGCCGCTGCCGCTACACGACCATCCAGAACTGGTCGAACAACGTCTACAACCTGGTCACCAAGCGCGCCGTGGCCTACGAGGGCGCGACCATGGAGTGGGTCGACGGCAACATCGGCTCCAAGGTGACGATGAAGTACCCCGCCGTCTACCTGATGGGCGAGCACGCCAAGGGCGAGACGCTGTCCATCGCCTTCTCCGGCCAGGGCCAGCACCAGGACGCCGGCGCCAAGATGGTCCACATGGCGCCGAACACCTCCTCCAACATCGTCTCCAAGTCGGTGGCGCGAGGCGGCGGCCGCACCTCCTACCGCGGTCTGATCGAGATCGGCGAGGGCGCCCACGGCTCCAAGTCGAACGTGCTCTGCGACGCCCTGCTCGTGGACACCATCTCCCGCTCGGACACCTACCCCTACGTCGACGTCCGCGAGGACGACGTCTCCATGGGCCACGAGGCGACCGTCTCCAAGGTCAGCGACGACCAGCTCTTCTACCTGATGAGCCGCGGCCTGTCCGAGGACGAGGCCATGGCCATGATCGTTCGCGGCTTCGTCGAGCCGATCGCCCGCGAGCTGCCCATGGAGTACGCGCTGGAGCTCAACCGGCTGATCGAGCTGCAGATGGAAGGCTCCGTCGGCTGACCCTTCCCCGCCCCCGAGGCAGGGGAGGGGCCCGGACGCCCCCGACCGCAGCAGCGAACCCTTTGTGACAGGAAGAGAGCACGACGACAGCCATGGCTGACAACACCCCCGCCGGCAGCACGACCGACGGCGCCATCCAGGTGGGCGGCCCCCGGCAGCCCATCGACGCGCGCGTGAGCGCCCCCGCCTCGTACGACGTGGCGGACTTCCCCGTGCCGCACGGCCGCGAGGAGGAGTGGCGGTTCACCCCGCTGGAGCGCCTGCGCGGTCTGCACGACGGCACGGCCCTCGAGAAGGGCGTGAACGGCGGCGGCGTCAAGGTCGAGGTCAGCGCCCCCGAGGGCGTCACCGTCGAGACCGTCGGCCGGGAGGACGCCCGCCTCGGCCGCTCCGGCAAGCCGGTCGACCGCGTCGCCGCCCAGGCCTACACCTCCTTCGAGAAGGCCTCGGTCGTCTCGATCCCCAAGGACACCGTCCTCACCGAGCCCGTCACGATCTCCGTGCGGGGCGAGGGCGGCGTGGCCTTCGGCCACCAGGTGATCGAGGTCGGTGCCTTCGCCGAGGCCGTCGTCGTCCTCGACCACACCGGTGACACCACCCTCGCCGCCAACGTCGAGTTCCTCATCGGCGACGGCGCCAAGCTCACCGTCGTCTCCGTCCAGGACTGGGACGCCACCGCGGTGCACGCCGCCCAGCACACCGCGCTGGTCGGCCGCGACGCCTCCTTCAAGTCCGTGATCGTCACCTTCGGTGGCGACCTGGTCCGCCTCCACCCCCGTGTCGTCTACGGCGCCCCCGGCGGCGAGGCCGAGCTCTACGGCCTGTACTTCACGGACAAGGGCCAGCACCAGGAGCACCGCCTCTTCGTCGACCACGACACCCCGCACTGCCGCAGCAACGTCGCCTACAAGGGCGCGCTGCAGGGTCAGGACGCCCACGCCGTCTGGATCGGCGACGTCCTCATCCGCGCGGAGGCCGAGGGCACCGACACCTACGAGCTCAACCGCAACCTCGTCCTCACCGACGGCGCCCGCGTCGACTCCGTGCCCAACCTGGAGATCGAGACCGGCGAGATCGTCGGAGCCGGCCACGCCTCCGCGACCGGCCGCTTCGACGACGAGCAGCTGTTCTACCTGATGGCCCGCGGCATCCCGGCCGACGAGGCCCGCCGCCTGGTGGTCCGCGGCTTCTTCGCCGAGCTGGTCCAGCAGATCGGCATCCCGGAACTCGAGGAGCGCCTCATCGCCAAGATCGAGGCCGAGCTGGAGGCGTCGGTGGCATGAGCGAGACCCCGTACACCCGCGCGGCCGCGCTGAGCGACCTGGAGGAGGACACCCCCAAGCGGGTCGAGATCGACGGCGTCCCCGTCTCCCTCGTCCGCACCGAGGGGGAGGTCTTCGCCATCAACGACATCTGCTCGCACGCGAACGTCTCGCTCTCCGAGGGCGAGGTGGAGGACTGCGCCATCGAGTGCTGGCTGCACGGCTCCAGCTTCGACCTGCGCACCGGCAAGCCCTCCGGCCTGCCCGCCACGCGCCCCGTCCCCGTATACCCCGTCAAGATCGAAGGGGACGACGTGCTCGTCTCCGTCACCCAGGAGTCCTGAGTTCCCCATGGCAACGCTTGAGATCCACGACCTGCACGTCTCCGTCGAAGCCGAGAACGGCCCGCGCGAGATCCTCAAGGGCGTCGACCTGACCGTGAAGCAGGGCGAGACCCACGCCATCATGGGCCCCAACGGCTCCGGCAAGTCGACCCTGGCGTACTCGCTGGCGGGTCACCCCAAGTACACGATCACCGGCGGCACCGTCACCCTCGACGGCGAGGACGTCCTTGCGATGTCCGTCGACGAGCGCGCCCGCGCCGGCGTCTTCCTCGCCATGCAGTACCCCGTCGAGGTGCCCGGCGTCTCGGTCTCCAACTTCCTGCGCACCTCCGCCACCGCCATCCGCGGCGAGGCCCCCAAGCTGCGCACCTGGGTGAAGGAGGTCAAGGAGGCCATGGAGCGCCTCAACATGGACCCCGCCTTCGCCGAGCGCAACGTCAACGAGGGCTTCTCCGGCGGTGAGAAGAAGCGCCACGAGATCCTCCAGCTGGAGCTCCTGAAGCCGAAGATCGCGATCCTCGACGAGACCGACTCCGGCCTCGACGTCGACGCCCTGCGTCAGGTCTCCGAGGGCGTCAACCGCGTCCGCGAGACGGGCGAGGTCGGCACCCTGCTGATCACGCACTACACGCGCATCCTGCGCTACATCAAGCCCGACTTCGTCCACGTCTTCTCGGGCGGCCGCATCGTCGAGTCCGGCGGCGCCGAGCTCGCCGACAAGCTGGAGGCGGAGGGCTACGAGGCCTACCAGACGAAGGGCGGCGTCACCGCGTGACCATACTGCCGGGCCTCCTCGACACCGAGGCGATTCGCAAGGACTTCCCCATCCTGGACCGCACGGTCCACGACGGTAAGAAGATCGTCTACCTGGACTCCGCGGCCACCTCCCAGAAGCCGCGCCAGGTGCTCGACGCCCTCAACGCGTACTACGAGCGGCACAACGCCAACGTCCACCGCGGCGTCTACACCATCGCCGAGGAGGCCACGGCGCTGTACGAGGGTGCGCGCGACAAGGTCGCCGCCTTCATCAACGCCCCCAGCCGCGACGAGGTGATCTTCACCAAGAACGCCTCCGAGTCGCTCAACCTCGTGGCCAACATGCTCGGCTGGGCCGACGAGCCCTACCGGGTCGACCACGAGACCGAGATCGTCATCACCGAGATGGAGCACCACTCCAACATCGTTCCGTGGCAGCTGCTCTCGCAGCGCACCGGCGCGAAGCTGAAGTGGTTCGGCCTCACCGACGACGGCCGGCTCGACCTGTCCAACATCGACGAGATCATCACCGAGAAGACCAAGGTCGTCTCGTTCGTGCTGGTCTCCAACATCATGGGCACCGTCAACCCCGTCGAGACCATCGTCCGGCGCGCCCAGGAGGTCGGTGCGCTCGTCGTCATCGACGCCTCCCAGGCCGCCCCGCACATGGTGCTGGACGTCCAGGCCCTCCAGGCCGACTTCGTGGCCTTCACCGGCCACAAGATGTGCGGTCCGACGGGCATCGGCGTGCTGTGGGGCCGCCAGGAGCTGCTGGAGGACCTCCCGCCGTTCCTCGGCGGCGGCGAGATGATCGAGACCGTCTCGATGCACTCCTCCACCTACGCCCCCGCGCCGCACAAGTTCGAGGCCGGCACGCCCCCGATCGCCCAGGCCGTCGGCCTCGGCGCCGCGGTGGACTACCTGTCGGCGATCGGCATGGAGAACATCGCGCGCCACGAGCACGCGATCACGCAGTACGCCGTCCGCCGCCTCCAGGAGGTACCGGACCTGCGCATCATCGGCCCCACCACGGCCGAGGACCGCGGCGCCACGATCTCCTTCACGCTCGGTGACATCCACCCGCACGACGTGGGCCAGGTCCTCGACGAGCAGGGCATCGCGGTGCGCGTCGGCCACCACTGCGCGCGGCCCGTCTGCCTCCGGTACGGAATTCCTGCGACCACGCGGGCGTCGTTCTACCTGTACTCCACCCCCGGTGAGGTCGACGCCTTGGTCGAGGGCCTGGAGCACGTCCGGAACTTCTTCGGCTGAGAGCTGCTGACTGTGAAGCTTGATTCGATGTACCAGGACGTCATCCTGGACCACTACAAGCACCCGCACGGCCGGGGCTTGCGGGACGGCGACGCCGAGGTGCACCACGTCAACCCCACCTGCGGCGACGAGATCACGCTGCGGGTGCGCATGGCCGGCGACACCATCGAGGACGTCTCCTACGAGGGCCAGGGCTGCTCCATCAGCCAGGCCAGCGCCTCCGTGCTCAACGAGCTGCTGGTCGGCAAGGAGCTGGAGCAGGCGCAGAAGATCCAGGAGACCTTCCTGGAGCTGATGCAGTCCAAGGGCCGCATCGAGCCGGACGACGCGATGGAGGAGGTGCTGGAGGACGCGGTCGCGTTCGCCGGCGTCTCCAAGTACCCGGCGCGCGTGAAGTGTGCTCTGCTGAGCTGGATGGCGTGGAAGGACGCGACCGCCCAGGCACTGGGCGGAGGCCGCGAAAACACAGCAAGGAAGACCGCATGAGTGACAACGCAGAGGTGACCACCAAGCCGGCCACCGAGGAAGAGGTCCGCGAGGCCCTCTACGACGTGGTCGACCCCGAGCTGGGCATCGACGTCGTCAACCTCGGCCTGATCTACGGCATCCACATCGACGACGCCAACATCGCCACCCTCGACATGACCCTGACGTCCGCGGCCTGCCCGCTGACCGACGTCATCGAGGACCAGGCGAAGTCGGCCACCGACGGCATCGTCAACGAGCTCCGGATCAACTGGGTCTGGATGCCGCCGTGGGGCCCCGACAAGATCACCGACGAGGGCCGCGAGCAGCTCCGGGCGCTCGGCTTCAACGTCTGAGCCGCGCACTCCGCACGACGGCAGCAGCCCGCCCCTGACCCCGGTCAGGCGGCGGGCTGCTGCTGTGTGGCGCAGTGGATGCCGCCGCCGCCCTCCGCCAGGTCGTGGATCTCGACCTGGCGGACGGTGCGGCCGGGGTGGAGGGCGCGCAGGACGGACGCCGCGTGGTCGTCGGCGCGGCGATCGCCGAAGCGGGGGGCGATGACGGCGCCGTTGGTCACGTAGTAGTTGGCGTAGGAGCCCAGGAAGTCGGCGCCGCGCTCGCCGAGGGCGGCCGGGTCCGGCTCGGGGAGGGGCACGATCTCCAGGCGCCGGCCGTGGGCGTCGGTGGCCGCCTCCAGGACGGTGCGCGCCTGTTCGTACACGCGCGTCCAGACGTCGGGCCGGGCCCCGGGCGGCGGGCTGCTCAGCAGGACCGTGCCGGGGGCCGCGAAGCGGGCCAGGGCATCGACGTGGCAGTCGGTGACGTCCTCGCCGCGCACGCCCTCCAGCCAGATCACCTTGCGGGCGCCGAGCAGGTCCGTGAGGGCGCGTTCGATCTCGGCGCGGGTCCGGCCCGGGTTGCGGTTGTCGTTGACCAGTGAGCTCGCGGTGACCAGCAGCGTGCCCTCGCCGTCGGTCTCCAGGGAGCCGCCCTCGGCGACGAGCGGCGCCTCGATGCGGGGCACGCCGAAGGCTTCCAGCACCCGGCGCGCGACCAGGCCGTCCCGGGGGTGCTCCTGCTTTCCGCCCCAGCCGTTGAAGCCGAAGTCGATCCCGGCCGCGGCGCCGTCCGGGCCGGTCACGAAGACGGGGCCGGAGTCGCGCAGCCAGAGGTCGTCCACGGGCAGGGGCACGACCTCGACGCCCCCGCCGCACGCCTTGCGGGCCGCCTCGGCGTCCTCGGGCGCGGCGAGCAGCACCACGGGCTCGTACTCCGCGATCGTCCGGGCGATCGTGGCGACGTCCCGGCGCACGGCGGCGGTGTACGGGCCCCAGATGGGGCCGGCCGGCGGCCAGCCCATGAAGGTGCGCAGATGGGGCTGTGACTCGGCGGGCATCTGATGCATCGTCGGGATCCTCGGGTTCCTCGGGACTGTTCGGGGCTGTTCGGGGCTGCTCGGGGCTGCTCGGCAGAACCGCGGCCGTGCTGCTCGGCGGGACCGTGGCCGCGGCTTCTCCGAGGATGACGCGGAAACCGTCACCGGCGTTGACCACTCCGCACCCGCCGCGGGCGTGACCGGTTCGCCTTGAGAGGGCCCGGCCGGTTAGGTTTTCGAGCATGACCGATGCTGTTGCCCCCCGTACCACCGGCGCCGTCGCCGCCGGCCTTGCCACGATCACCGAGGACGGCACCGTCCTCGACACCTGGTTCCCCGCCCCGGAGCTCACCGAGGACGCCGGCCCGGCCGGCACCGAGCGCCTGAGCGCCGAGCGCGCCGCCGAGCTGCTCGGCGAGAACGCCCTCAAGGCCGTCGGCCCGGACGCGCGCCGGGGCGTCGAGGTCGTGGCCGTCCGTACGGTCATCGCCTCGCTGGACGACAAGCCGCTCGACGCGCACGACGTCTACCTGCGCCTGCACCTGCTCTCCCACCGCCTGGTCAAGCCGCACGGCCAGAACCTGGAGGGCATCTTCGGCCTGCTCGCCAACGTCGCCTGGACCTCGCTCGGCCCCGTCGCCGTCGACCGCGTCGAGAGCACGCGCCTGGCCGCCCGCGCCGAGGGCCTGCACCTGCAGGTGACCAGCATCGACAAGTTCCCGCGGATGACGGACTACGTCGCCCCGGCCGGCGTGCGCATCGCCGACGCCGACCGCGTCCGCCTCGGCGCCTACATCGGCTCCGGCACCACCGTGATGCACGAGGGCTTCGTCAACTTCAACGCCGGCACGCTGGGCACCTCCATGGTCGAGGGCCGCATCAGCGCGGGCGTCGTCGTCGGCGACGGCACCGACATCGGCGGCGGCGCGTCCACCATGGGCACGCTCTCCGGCGGCGGCAAGCAGATCATCTCCATCGGCGAGCGCTGCCTGCTCGGCGCCGAGTCGGGCATCGGCATCGCGCTCGGCGACGAGTGCGTCGTCGAGGCCGGCCTGTACGTCACGGCCGGCACCCGCGTCACGCTGCCGGACGGCGAGGTCGTCAAGGCGCTGACCCTGTCGGGCGCGGACAACATCCTCTTCCGCCGCAACTCCACCACGGGCGCCGTCGAGGCCCGCCCCTACAAGAGCACCTGGGGCGGCCTGAACGAGATCCTGCACAGCCACAACTAGCCCCCGCGCGGCCGCGGCGCCCGCGGCCCGCACGCACGAGCGCCCTCCCGAGGCCCGACCGGCCCCGGGAGGGCGCTCTGCCGTGTCCGCGGGATCGGCGCGGCCGGCTAGAGCCCCAGTTCCCCGTACGCCTTGAGGAGCGCCTCGGTGCGTTCGGGGGCCGCCGGGCGGAGGGGGGCGCGGGCCGGGCCGGCGGGGAGGCCGAGTGCGTGCAGGAGGGCCTTCGCGGTGACCGTGCCGGGCAGGCCGGACGCCATCATCAGCTCGATCAGGGGCAGCACCTGCTGGTGCAGGCGGGTGGCCTCCGCCGGTGCGCCGCGGTCGAAGGCGTCCAGGGCCGCGGCCAGCACCGGGCCCGCGACGTTGGCGACCGTGCTGACGTAGCCCGCGGCGCCCAGGGCGCGCAGCGGAAGGTTGAGTTCCTCGCAGCCCGAGTAGTAGGCGAGGTCCGTCGCGGCGATGACCTTCGAGCTGCCCAGCAGGTCGTAGGCGCAGTCCTTGACGCCGGCGATGCGCGGGTGCTCGGCGAGCCGCAGCATGGTGACGGGCTCGATCCGCGTGCCCGTGCGGCCGGGAATGTCGTAGAGCATCACCGGCAGCCCGGTCGCGCCGGCCACGGTCAGGAAGTGCTCGGCGACGTCCTCCTGCGGCGGGCGGCTGTAGTACGGCGTCACCACGAGCACCCCGTGCGCCCCGGCCGCCTCGGCGGCCCGGGCCAGCTCCACGGTGTGCCGGGTGTCGGCCGAGCCGACGCCCGCCGTGATGCGCGCCCGGTCGCCGACGGCCTCCGCCACGGCCCGCACGAGCGCGCTCTTCTCCGCGTCGCTCGTGGTCGGCGACTCGCCGGTGGTGCCGTTGAGGACGAGGCCGTCGCAGCCGCCGTCCCGGACGAGGCGGTCCGCAAGGGCCTGCGCGCCGTCGAGGTCGAGCTCCCCGTCCTGGGTGAAGGGGGTGACCATCGCGCAGACGGTACGGCCGAAGGGGCTGGTGGGAGTGAGCGTCATGGACGCGATTCTCGGCCCCTCCGACCGTACAGGTCTATTTAATTGTTCTCCCCGCAACCCATAAGCAGTGCTACGGCTTTGCTACGGCTTCCAGCGCAGCACCTGCGGGTCGTGGTCGCTCGCCTGGTCGGCGAACTCCGCGTTGATGTGGACGATGTCGTAGTCCACGCGGCGCACGTGAGAGCTGGTCAGGATGTGGTCCAGCACCTGGGAATTGCCCTGGTAGACATAGCCGTAGCGCTCGGCGCGCGGCAGCCGGTCGACCTGGTCGGTCAGCACCTTGCCCGCGGTGAGGGTCTTCACGGCGGACGAGAACTGGAAGTCGTTCAGGTCGCCCGCGACGATGACGTTCGCGTGCCGGTCGGCCGCCAGCAGCTGCTTGACGAAGGCGTTCACGGCCTTGGCCTGCTCGGTGCGCTGCGTCTCCGACGGGCGGGCCGGGGGCTGGAAGCGGCTGTCGACGCCCTGGTCGCCGCCCTTGGAGTTGAAGTGGTTCGCGACGACGAAGACCCGCTCGCCCCGGAAGGTGAACTGGCCCGCCAGGGGCTTGCGGCTGTTCGCCCACGCGGGGTTGCCGGGGTCGATGCGGCCGGGCGAGGCGGTCAGCGCGGCCTTGCCGCCCGCACGGACGGCCTTGACGGCGGTGCTGGAGTCCCCGCCGGGGGTGTCGGTGAAGGAGACCCGGGCGGGGTTGAAGAGGAAGGCGGTACGGATGTTGCCGCCCGGCTGGCCGCCGTCCTGCCCGTTGACCGGGTTGATCTGCCGCCACTCGTACGCCGGGCCGCCGGCCGCCTTGATGGCATCCGTCAGCTTCCGCAGCGTGCGGCCGGCGTCCACGGTGCCGTCGTCGGTGGTGCCGTTGTCGTCCTGGACCTCCTCCAGGGCGACGATGTCGGGCGAGGCGAGGTTGGTGACCAGCGCGGCCGCCAGCCGGTCGAACTTCGCCTGCGGCGTCTTGGGGGAGAGGTTCTCCACGTTGTACGTGGCGACCGCGAGCTCGTCGCCGCGCTGCTTGCGCGTCGTCTCGCGCTTCAGCCCGCGGTCGGTGAGCTTGCCGAGCTCGGTGGCCTGCAGGGTGTAGCCGCCGAAGTTGTCGTAGTCCAGCGGGCCGGCGGTGGTGCCGGTCAGCTCGTCACCCACGTTGGCCACGGGGAAGGGGCGCTGGGCGAAGGGGATCAGCGAGACCACCTTGACGCGGCCGGCGTTCGGGTCGCGGTAGGAGCCGTAGAGCGCGCCGCCGCGGGCCGTGCGGTTGTGGCGGGGCTCGGCGGTGACCCACAGGTCCTTGTGCTCGCTGGTCGCGCCGACGACGGGGGCGTCCTGCACGGAGACGCGCATGCCCTCCAGCGACTCGTAGCGGTCCAGGGCGTACGAGCCCGGGCGCAGCGGGAGCTTCTCGATGGAGCCGCCGTGCGCGTCGGGGGCGTAGCGGTCGGGGATCTGCGAGGGGCGCAGCTTGACCGGGGCGGGCAGCGCGTTGCCGGAGGAGCGCACCGTCCACGTGGCCTTGGAGAGCTGGGTGACCGACTGCAGACCGGCCTTCTCGCCGCCCGGGTAGTACTCGGTGACGGTGCCGGAGACGGTCACGGCGTCGCCCACGGCGACGGCCGGCGCGGTGGAGCCGGTGAAGACGAAGATGCCCTCGCTCGTCGCGTCGTTGCGGTCCGGGCGGGCGTCCTGGATCCAGAAGCCGCGCGCGGACCCGAAGGCGCGCACGGCCGTGACGACGCCGGGGACGTCCGAGACCTGCCGGCCGGCGAGCGGGGACACCCGGGTCGTGCCCTGGATGTCGTGGATGCGCAGGCCCTCGGCGTTCGCCTGCTGCGGGGCGAGCAGTCCCGCGGCGAGCGCGGCGGCGACGAGGGAGCCGAGGGCCGCGGGTCTGTGCAGGGAACGGCGGGCGGACGGGCGAGCGGGCACGGGTGCCTCCGGTAGGAATGCGAGGGGGGTATGACGTGGAGGAATCGTCGTTGACGCGATCCTGACGATCTCTACGCGCGTCAATGTCTTGCGCGTCCGGGGAAGTTGTCAAGGTTCCGCGGGTAACCGTCAGCCATATGTCCGCCGACGGTTCGGCGAACCGGGCGGCAGGGTGGAAATCCCGTCTACGCTTGGGCGGCGCGCCCCTTCGCGGCGCCGCCCGCCACACCGCGCATCGCCGCACGTCACCGTACGTGCCACGACGCATGTCACGACGAGGAGAGACCACCCTGATGTCCGGAGACCGCCCGACCATGCCGCCGGTGCGGCTCCCCTCCGACGCGGAGCTCGCGCGCGACGCGCTGTCCGCGCCGCTGCTCGCCCGCGCCGCGAAGCTCGCGCGCTGGGCCGGCGAGGAGGGCATCCCGGTCGGGGTGGGCGGCGAGCTCCTCGCGGAGCAGCTGCGCGCAGCGACGGAGCTCCTCGGGCTCGCGGGCGACGAGGACGGCGACGCGTACGCCATGGACGCGTGGCAGCACGCGCTCGACACGGGCCTGGTGGACTTCGAGGAGAACGAGGAGAGCGAAGAGGGCGAGGACGGCGAGGAGCCGGGAGCCGGCGAGGACGAGCCCCGGGGCACCGCCGTCGCCGGCGAGGAGCTCGCCACGCTCACCTCCGGCAGCCCCTCCGACGTCCTCGACCTCTTCCTCGGCGGGTTCGAGAGCGTCCTCGCCGACGCCGCCGCGCCCGACCTCGGCGACATCGCCGACCGGATCGCCGAGGGCGAGGACCTCGACCTCGACTCCCTCGACTGGGACCCCGAGGGCGAAGCCGACTTCCTCGACGGCGTCCTCGGCAACCTCTACCTGCTGACCGCGCTGGAGCAGAGCGACGTCGAGCACCCCGTACCGCTGCCGGCGCTCGCCGCGTCCATGATCGTGCCCGACGACATGGACGAGCCCACGGACGACATCCTCGAAGAGGTCTCCGACGCGATGATGCGCCTGGACGACCAGTTCCGGCTGCTCGCGCCCACCGGGATCATCGAGTACCGGCCCGTCGACGAGTCCCTCATCGAGGAGGTCGACGGCGAGGGCCACATCCGCGAGTCCGTCGACGGCGTCGACTCCGAGGCCCCCGAGGAGGAGGACGTCAGCCGCTACGGCATGGTCTCCCTCACCCCGCTCGGCGTCTTCGCCGTCCGGACCCGCATGGCCGAGGCCGGCATCGACGCCCCCGCCGTCGGCGACCTCGCCGACAAGGGCGCGGACGTGCTCCTCGCCGCCCTCCCCGGCCACCCGGAGACGGCCGCCCGCGCCGAGGCCGAACTGTGGCTCGCCCGCCGCACGCCCGCGGAGGCCGCCGCGGAGCTGCTCGCCGCCGGGCGCGGCAACGACGCGGACGCGCCGTCCCGCCGCCTCGCCTGCCAGCAGACCCTCTCCCTCCTCGGCGCCGACGCCGAGCCGGCCCTGCGGGACGTCCTCGACGACCGCGAGCTGGGCGGCCTCGCGCGCGTGTGGCTCGCCGAGCACGGCGCGACCGACGTGCCCGAGCCGGGCGAGGACATGGTCTTCTGGCTGACGGTCGACACGATCGCCGCACAGCTGGCCGCCTCCGGCGACACGGACGAGCTGCGCGGGCTCGTCGAGGGCCTCGTCGGGCAGCACGGCGGGTTCTTCGAGACGGCGTGGCGGGTGGACCACCCCGCGACGGCGGACGTCCTGGAGGCCATGGGGCGCCTCCACCCGGAGAAGAAGATCGCGAAGGAGGCCCGCAAGGCGGCCTTCAAGGCCCGCTCCCGCCGGTGACGCTGCGCTGAGCTTGCCGCGTATCCGGGGTGCGCCTGCGCTGCGCTTGCAGTGTGGTGCGGTGCGGCGGGGCGTGCCTTCGGCACCGCCGGTCCGCGACGCGGGGGTTGTTCGCCGTTGCGGCGGGCAGGCTCCGGCGCGCCGGGGGCCGATGCCTGCTGCGGCCCACGCACGGCTCGGCCCAGCCGGTCGCGCCGAGGCGGGGGCCGGGCGCGGCTCGGCACCGCCGGGCTGCGGCGTTGTGGTTGTTCGCCGTTGCGGCGGAGATGATCGGCGGTGCTGGGGGCGAGCAACCGGCCTGTGGCCGTGGGCGCGGCCCGGCGTCGCCGGCTCCGCGCCGGGCGGGGCACCCGGTCGCTTCGGCGCGCGAACATTCCTCCGCCGCAGCGGTGAGCGACCACCGTGGTGGAGTCCGGCGGTGCCCTGCCTCGGGCGCGGGCCGTGACGTTCTGGCCGGCGTGTGCCGGGGCGTGCGCGCTGGGGCGGCGCTCGGGGTTCCGTCCCGTGCGCTTCGTGTGGTGTTCATACGGTATTCGGTGGGGAACGGGAACGTAGGCGCGTGAGCCCGCGGACCCTGGAGATCAGATGACCCTCAGCCGAAGAGACTTCGCGAAACGATCCGCCATCACCGGCGCCGGGGTGGCGCTCACCGGCACGGTGGGCGTGCTCGCCAGCGCCCCCGGCGCCCTGGCGGGCAGCGTGCCGGAGCAGTCCGGCCCCCGCCCGCGCCCCCGGCCCGGCTACGGGCCCCTCGTGCCGGACCCGAAGGGCCTGCTCGCGCTGCCCGCCGGGTTCTCCTACCGCGTCGTGACCCGGACCGGCGTCACCAAGCTGGAGTCGGGCGAGCCCACCCCCTCGAACCACGACGGCACCGCCGCCTTCCCGGGCCCCCGCGGCGCCACCGTCCTCGTCAACAACCACGAGCTCAAGGGCCCCCGGGGCGGCTGGAAGCACCCGGTGCCGCTCACCGAGGGCCTCGTCTACGACCCCGCCGCGTCCGGCGGCTGCACGGTCGTCGAGGTCTCCCACGACGGTTCGCACGTCGCCGAGCGCGTCGGCATCGCGGGCACGTCCACCAACTGCGCGGGCGGCGCCACCCCGTGGGGCACCTGGCTGACCTGCGAGGAGACCGAGGACAAGGCCGGCCAGAACGGCATGACCAAGGATCACGGCTACGTCTTCGAGGTCGACCCGCACGACCGCCGCGCCAACCGCGCCCCCCAGCCCGTCAAGGCGCTGGGCCGCTACGCCCACGAGGCCGTCGTCACCGACCCCTCCCGCGGTCACCTCTACCTCACCGAGGACGCCTCGGGCCCCAACGGCCTGCTCTACCGCTGGACCCCGCCGAAGGGCTTCCGGCACGGCCGCGGCAAGCTGCGCACCCTCGCCGACGACGCGGGCGCGCTCCAGGCCTTCAGGTGCTTCGACTCCGGCGGCCGTTTCGTCGACGACCTCTCCCGCGCCACCCGCACCGGCACGGTCTACGGCGTCGACTGGGTCGGCGTGCCCGACCGCGATGCCCGGTCGGTGCCGGTGCGCAAGCAGTTCAAGGACGGCGAGGTCACCCGCGCCCGCAAGCTGGAGGGCATGTGGTGGGCGGACGGGGGCGCGTACGTCGTCGCGTCCTTCGCCCGGGAGGAGAGCCCTGTCCAGCACGACGGCCAGGTGTGGTTCTACCACCCGGCGCGCCGCACCCTGACCCTGAAGGTGCGCCTCGGCGTCAACAAGGACCCGGGCCGGGACGGCGTGTTCGACGGCCCGGACAACATCACCGTCTCGCCGCACGGCGGCCTGGTGGTCGCCGAGGACGGCGAGGGGATCCAGCACCTCTTCGGGGCCCTCGACGACGGCCGTACGTACCCCCTCGCCCGCAACGAGCTGAACGTCGGGACCGCCGAGAAGCCCGAGTACGGCGAGTTCACCGGTGTCACCTTCTCGCCGGACGGCAGGACGCTCTTCGCCAACATCCAGGATCCCGGCATCATGCTGGCGATCACGGGCCCCTGGCGTCGTCAGGGCAGGTGACAGCGCGAACGGGAGCGGGCCCGGGCCCCGCCCGCTCCCGTTCGCGGGCCCGGGAATCATGAACGGCCGGCCTTGTTGAAACAGAGGTGACGATCCGGCTCTCCGTACTCGACCGCTCCCGCACCCGCCGGGACCGCCCGCAGGGCGAGGCGCTGCGCGACACCGTGCGGTTCGCGCAGCAGGCCGAGGCGCTCGGCTACCACCGCTTCTGGGTCTCGGAGCACCACAGCGTGCCCGGCGTGGCGGGCTCGGCCCCGACCGTGCTCGCCGCGGCGGTGGCGGCCGCGACCTCGCGGATCAGGGTGGGCACGGGCGGCGTAATGCTGCCCAACCACCGCACGCTCGTCGTCGCCGAGCAGTTCGGGGTGCTGGAGTCGCTGTTCCCGGGCCGCATCGACATGGGCCTGGGCCGCTCGGTCGGCTTCACGGACGGCATCCGCAGGGCCCTGGGCACGGACAAGGAGGCCATGGGGGACTTCGCCGGGCAGCTCGCCGAGCTGGAAGGCTGGTTCACGGGGGGCCCGAGCGCGTACGAGGGGGTGCACGCCCGCCCCGCGGAGGGCCTGAGCGTTCCGGCGTTCGTCCTCGCCAACGAGGCGGGCGCGGACCTGGCGGCCGCCGCGGGGGCGGCGCTGGTCATCGGCGGCCTGAGCGGCGAGGAGCGGATGCTCGCCGCCGTCGACCGCTACCGGGCGGCCTTCCGGCCCTCGGCGTGGTGGCGGCACCCGTACGTCGTGGTGGCGGGGAACGTGGCCGTCGCGGGCACCCGCGAGGAGGCCCGCAGGCTGCTCGTGCCCGAGGCGTGGGCGCTGGCGCACGCGCGGACGCACGGCGCCTTCCCGCCGCTGGAGCCCGCGGAGGAGACCGAGGCGCGGGAGATGAGCGAGCGGGAGCGCCGGCTGTACGAGGACGGGCTGCGGGGGCACATCCACGGCACGGAGGACGAGGTGGCCGCCGCGCTCGGGGCGCTGGTCGAGCGCAGCGGCGCCGACGAGGTGCTCGTCACCACGTCCTCGTACGACCGGGAGGGGCTGCTGGACTCCTACCGCAGGCTGGCCCGGCTCACAGGGCTTGGGCGGCCGGCTTGACCAGGTCCCGCACGGTGCGCGACTTCACGAACTCGCCCAGGGCGGTCATCTCCCACTCGCCCGAGTACTGCCGGATGAACTTGGCCATCAGCACGCCCGTCTTGGGCTCGGCACCGGTCAGGTCGAAACGCACCAGCTCCTCGCCCGTGCGGGCGTCGAGCAGGCGGCAGTAGGCCTTGGCGACCTGGTTGAACTTCTGGCCGTTGAAGGAGCTGACGGTGAAGACCAGGCCGGTCACCTCCGGCGGCAGGCCCTCCATGTGCACCGTGATGGTCTCGTCGTCGCCGGAGCCCTCGCCGGTGAGGTTGTCACCGGAGTGCTGGACGGCACCGTTGAGGATCTGCAGCTTGCCGAAGTAGCAGGCGTCGATCATATTGCGGTCGGGGCCGTAGGCGATGACGGAGGCGTCCAGGTCGATGGCCCGGGTGCCCCAGGCGGGCTCCCAGCCCAGGCCCATCTTCACCGACTGCGTCAGCGGCCGGCCGCCCTTGACCAGCGACACCGTCTGGTTCTTCTGCAGGCTGACCCGGCCCTTGTCCAGGTTGATCTTCCCGGCGCCGGGGGCGGGGGCCGGGAAGATCAACCTGGACAAGGGCCG